>JALRKE010000001.1:0-48941 GCA_023254845.1 Candidatus Nanopelagicaceae bacterium
ATGGGCGGCATTCAGGGCGAGAATCTGCAGGAAATTCGAAGCGATCTTGATGCTATTAATGAACCAGGTTTCTGGTCTATCACCGGCACATTCGAAGGAAGCTGGACGCTGGCCCGGTTTAATGATGTTTCTAGAAAAGAGTTCGTTAGCGAAGGCGGAGAGTTGAAGGTTGGAGAATGGCGCTCATCCAAATCGCGGGATGAATATAAGAGCTATGTAGAAGAGATTCGATCATCGATTGCCGACGGTGAGGTTTATCAAGTTAATGCCTGTCGGATTATGAGCTCAAAGATTCTTGAAGAAGGAAATCTCTCTGGACTATTTACTCGAATTCTTTCAGAGAATCCCGCACCATATGCCGGCTATCTCACATTGCCGGAACTAGAGATAGCTTCAGCTTCGCCGGAACGATTTATCTCTAAAGATGGGAACCGAATCATCTCAAGCCCGATAAAAGGAACTTCAGCAACCAGTGAATTTCTCACCAAAGATAGAGCAGAAAATCTCATGATTGTAGATTTGATTAGAAATGATCTCGGAAGGATTTGCGAAACCGGAAGTATCGGTACTCCGAGATTACTAGCTAAAGAAAAACATCCTGGTCTGTTTCACCTAGTTTCTGATGTAAGTGGGTCACTGAGAAAGGAGATTGCGCTCTCGGAGGCAATTGCAGAAGTAATGCCACCTGGTTCTATAAGTGGGGCACCGAAATCAAGCGCACTTCGGATAATCAAATCTAATGAGGGAGAGCGCGGACCTTATTGCGGCGTCTTCGGTTGGTCGGATGGAAATCGAATGGAATTGAGCGTGGGAATCAGACTCTTCTGGAGAAGCAAAGATGAGATTAGATTTGGCACGGGCGCAGGTATTACCTGGGATAGTGATCCAGAATCTGAGTGGGAGGAGACCGAGCTAAAGGCGCGCCGCCTTATCTCTCTAACTCAATGATTTTCTTCAATGGTCAGCCCTCGGAAACATCAGAATTGAGCGATGCGGTACTTCTCGGAGATGGTGTCTTTGAAACTCTCCGAAGCTATGAGGGCAGACTCTTTGCCCTTGACTCGCACTTGGAACGGCTCGAATTGGGGTTGGTTGATTTAGTAGGAACGCCCGTTCCTTGGTATAGCCGCGAGAAAATTATCGATGGTATCGAGCGGATCTTGAGGCACCAGAAGTTCCCAAGTGGTGCGCTTCGAATCTCGATTTACTCTGATGGAAATTGGGTTCTCTCGCATAAAGAGTATGTGGTCCCAACAAAGGGGCTTTCTTGCACGGTTATTGAGGGCGGACAGGAGCAACTTGGCTACAAGAGCAGCTCCTATTCGACGCGCTTACGCGCCCGTCGCTACGCAGAACAGCAGGGATTTGATGACGCAATCTTTGTCCAGGAGGGTGGGGAGGTAAGTGAGCTATCTACCTCGAATCTCATCGCGCTAGTTAACGGCGTTTGGATCACCCCTCGACTTGAAAGTGGTGCGCTTCCGGGAGTGACTCGCAGAGCGCTCATTGATAACTTCGAGATTAAGGAAGGGAAACTAGATCTCGCTTCGCTGGAAGGGGCAGATTCCCTTGGTGCAATCTCTAGCCTGCGGGAGATTCAATCCATTAAGGCAATTGACGGAAAAGACACCCCAAGTTCTAACCGATTTCGTGAACTTCAAGAGAGTTTTCATAGTTGGATTTTAGGTAATCTTGCCCAGTGAATTTCCGTCAGCAAATCAAATCGAATCCTTATGGCTCCGTAGTTTGGCGGGTATTCATTGGAGTCATCGGCGGACTAGTCACAATTATCGGAACCATATTCTTGTTCGCTCCCGGACCCGGACTACTAGTGCTTCTCGCAGGACTTGGTATTTTGGCCACTGAATTTGCTTGGGCAGCCAATGCGATTCGTAAGACAAAATCAATCGCCCAATCCACCTCAGAGAAATTTCGAATTCCACTCTGGGTGAAATACCTGCTTATCGCGGGCGGAGCGCTCTTTTCTATCGTGCTCTTGGTAATTCTTTACGCCTGATTTATCGCTGCTTTGGTAGCCTCGCTTCGTGAGTGACTCCGCAAGTCCTGCTTCTATTTCAATCACTTTAGATGGAACGCCTAGGACCTGTTCTTCAGAATTAAGGGTGACCCAAGTTTGTGAAGAGGTTTATCCCGATGCCATGAAACCAGGTCCAAACGCGATAGTGGTTTGTCGGATCAATGGAGTCCTAAAAGATTTATGGAGTGAACTATCTGAAGGCGATGTTGTTGAAACAATCAAGATTGATAGTGAAGATGGTTTGAATGTGCTACGACACTCAACCGCTCACGTTCTCGCTCAAAGCGTCCAGCGTCTTTTTGCTCAAACGCGCCTGGGAATCGGCCCGCCAATAACTGATGGTTTCTATTACGACTTTGATCCAGAACGGCCATTTACACCTGAAGATCTCGAGAAGCTCGAGAGCGGAATGCGTAAGGTCATAAAAGAGGGACAGAGATTCAAGCGAAGAGTAGTTAGCGAAAGTGAAGCGCTCGATGAGCTAAAGAGTGAAAAATACAAGTGCGAGCTAATTAAATTGAAGAGCGGGGATATAGCTGAAGGGGCATCAGTTGAAGTAGGTGCTGGAGAATTAACTATTTACGACAACTTAGGTCGCGACGGAAAAGCTGTTTGGGGTGACCTATGTAGAGGACCCCATCTGCCATCTACAAAATACATACCGGCTTTCAAACTCATGCGCTCCGCTGGGGCTTATTGGCGTGGATCTGAGAAGAATCCTATGCTGCAGAGAATCTATGGAACGGCTTGGCCATCTCAAGAAGCTCTTGATAACTATCTCAATCTTTTAGCAGAAGCAGAGAAGCGAGATCACCGCAGGCTTGGTTCCGAATTAGACCTCTTTTCATTTCCAGATGAAATCGGTTCAGGTTTGGCGGTGTTCCATCCGAAAGGCGGAATCATCCGTATGGCGATGGAGGAGTATTCAAGAAAGCGCCATGTTGAAGAAGGTTATGAATTTGTCTATTCACCGCACTTAACTAAGGCAGCCCTCTTTGAGAAATCAGGACACCTTGACTGGTACTCCGAGGGCATGTATCCGCCAATGGTTATGGATGAAGAGCACCATGCTGATGGAACGCTAAAGCGAGCCGGCCAGAAGTATTACATGAAACCAATGAACTGCCCGTTCCACAATCTCATCTTCGCATCCCGAGGACGTTCATATCGAGAACTCCCGCTACGACTTTTTGAATTTGGAACGGTTTATCGTTATGAAAAATCTGGGGTAATCCACGGAATCACTCGCGCCCGCGGGTTTACCCAGGACGATGCGCACATTTACTGCACTCCTGAACAGATGGCAGATGAACTAGATAGTCTCTTAACTTTCGTTCTCAATTTACTTCGCGACTATGGCCTCCAAGATTTTTATTTGGAGTTATCGACTAAGAATGAAGAGAAGTTCATCGGCTCAGATCAAGATTGGGAACGCGCGACCGAAACACTCCGCAAAGCTGCGGAGAAGCAGGATTTAGAGCTTGTCCTCGATAAAGGTGGAGCAGCCTTCTATGGGCCGAAGGTGAGCGTGCAAGCCAAGGATGCGATTGGAAGAACCTGGCAGATGTCTACGATTCAGGTGGATTTCCAACTTCCACAGCGATTCGAGTTGGAGTATCAGGCCTCCGACGGCTCAAGGCAGCGGCCAGTCATGATCCATAGAGCGCTCTTCGGTTCGATTGAACGTTTCTTTGGTGTTTTAACTGAACATTATGCTGGCGCATTCCCGCCCTGGCTAGCACCCGTCCAAGTTCGAGGAATTCCGGTTGCTGAAGCTTTTGTGCCTTATCTCGCCGAGGTAATCCAAGAGATGAAAAAAGTTGGCATACGCGCAGAGATTGATTCGTCTGATGATCGTATGCAGAAGAAGATTCGTAACGCGCAAGCAGAAAAGATTCCATTCATGTTAATCGCCGGTGAAGAAGACCAAAAGTTCGGCGCTGTCTCGTTCCGGTTCCGTAATGGTGAACAGCGAAATGGCGTGCCCATTAAAGAGGCTATAGAGCTAGTTCAAAGAGCCGTTTTAGAACGAACCCAAGTCTAAGAGGTTATCCGATGAGCGAAAATTCTCTTGATGGCGTTGGGATCCCAGATCGTTGGCAGCGCCTCTGGGCGCCACATCGCATGGCATATCTTTCAGGTGAAAATCGGCCGCTTAGGGGAAATGATGTTGCCTGTCCCTTCTGCGAAATTCCAAAAGGCGATGATGAAAATGCATTGATCGTTTATCGGGGAGAGCTTGCTTATGCGGTACTCAATTTATATCCCTACAACCCGGGACATCTTCTTATTTGTACCTTTAGACATGTTGCAGATTTAACTGAGATCTCTGAACAAGAGCGCGAAGAAATTTTTCGGCTCACTTCGGATGCCATGCGAGTGATTAGAGAAGTGTCTAAACCCGCTGGCTTTAATTTAGGAATGAACCAGGGCGCAGTCTCCGGAGCAGGGGTCGCCGAACATATCCACCAGCATGTGATTCCAAGATGGTCGGGAGATGCCAATTTCATGCCATTGATTGGCCAGACTAAAGTTCTTCCGAAATTACTTACCGAGACCCGTGCAGAATTGGCTAATGCTTGGAAAGCGCTTCTATAAGCAGATTAAGTTCTGGGATCCCGAAGGTTTTCTCACTTCCTATGGGAATAGCAATGGCGAATATTCCTTGGAAGAAGCCATCTTCACCAAGCTCCTTATAGAGCTGTAGGTACTCTTCTTGAAAATCGGCAATCAAATCCATCAGTTCTTTATCAGCCGAAAAGCGATTCTTCTCTGAGCCTGAATAATCATGGACAAGATTATCTTCAAGTGAGATTAGCGCTGTTGGTTGGCCTAGATCATCGTGGAGAACAAGATAAGGGGTTGCGAACTGTTCAAGCACACGATTACCAATCAAGACAATGTCATCGAAATCAGATTCCGAAAACTCAACGCCTTGTACGATCATGGCACGCGGGAATTGGCGATCTTGAAAGTGGTTCCAGAGATCAATCATCTCTTTTGAGATACCACTTCTAGCATCGACCAATAAGGCAAAAAGATCGACCGACTCTAGTGAGTCCAATTTTGAGAGCGGAATGGGTAGCGCCATAACCTCTACTTTGGCCCTTAGCGCGGTGAGGGTAGGAGCCGGCTTAACATCGGGATGATGCGCGAGGAGTAGCTGAATCTGTGGCTCGCTCATGTAGAGAGCCTACGATGTATCCAATGATTCAAAGACGCTTTAAAGCTCCGGTCACGGCCTTCATCACGCCGATCTGCCGAGCGCTGCTTCGCATCGGACTTAGCGCTAATGCGATTACCGTAATAGGTGCGGCAGGAGCGACCTTCTCATCTATTTACTTTTTTGCCCGAGGGGAATTTTTCCTTGGAACTTTACTGGTTTCGCTATTTGCCTTGAGCGATCTCCTCGATGGAACGATGGCTCGGATTTCCAAGAGTGATGGAACCCGATGGGGCGCCTTACTAGATTCGACTTTAGATCGAGTTAGCGATGCAGCCATTGCGATTGGTATCTGGATTTATCTATTTGATGAGGGCTCGGATCTACATTTGGTGGCAATAGCCGCTTTATTTCTCGGAAGTTTAATCCCATATATCAGAGCAAAGGCAGAGAGTCTTGGAATCGAATGCTCAGTTGGTTTTGCTGAACGTCCCGAACGATTAATTATCCTGCTTGTCGGAACTGGTCTCTTTGGACTTGGGTTGGATTTCGCGCTAGGGCTCTCACTCTGGCTACTCGTTTTCATCAGTCTAATTACCGTAATTCAGCGGATGAAGGTTGTGCATCAAGCGTGAAGGCGATTCAAGACTTCTTGACTTATCTCATTTACAGTGCACTTTGGAGACTCGTGCGTCTCCTACCGGAAAAAACTGCCTATTCATTCTTTGAAGCAGTTGGCAAGCGCATTTATCGAAAAAATGGTAGACGAATTTCGCGATTGCGAGAGAACTACAGACACGTTCTACCATCTCTAAATGGCACTGAATTGGAGAACCTTGTTCAGAAGGGGGTCTCAAGTGCCATGCGTTATTGGTGTGACACATTTCGTATTTCAGATTGGAGCCAAGAGAGAGTCGCGACCACAGTTACGACTGAGAACAACGAACTCTTTCTTAATTCAGTTAATAGCGGCAAAGGCGTGATCATCGCCCTCCCTCACGCAGGAAACTGGGATCATGCCGGCCTCTATTACTGCTCGCAAGGAATTAAGGTCCATACAGTCGCTGAACACTTGCGACCAGAGCGTCTCTTTCGCAAATTTCTTGCCCATAGAGAGCGTATGGGAATGACAGTGTTAGATCTTGAAGAAAAGGTTACCGAACAACTAGCGAACTTCTTGCGTGAGGGAAAATTGGTTGCTCTTGTTGCGGATCGTGATTTATCTAGAAGTGGTGTAGATGTTAAGTTCTTTGGAGCTAATGCGCGAATGCCCGCCGGACCTGCGCTATTGGCTATAAAGACGGATGCTAATTTAATTACTGCTTATGTTTCTTTTACAACGAGCGGTATCAACATCAAGTTCAGTGGGCCCTTCTTGGTGCGCAGGGGAGAAAGCGAGAGTGGCGAGGTCCAGCGACTCACTCAAGAACTTGCTAATCAGTTCGCTATGGATATAAAGAGCGAACCTTCTTCTTGGCATATGCAACAACGGATATTTGTAGAGAGAAAGAGTATGAGTTGAGAATTGGAATGGTCTCGCCATACGCCTGGGATGTTCCAGGTGGCGTGCAGGCACATATAAGGGATCTAGCGCATCATTTTTTATCCGAGGGTCATGAAGTTTCAGTTTTGGCGCCAGCGCTTGATGAAGGTGCATTAGGAGAGAAATTTGTTGTCTCAGCGGGTAGGCCGGTGGCGATTCCATATAACGGAGCCGTTGCGCGCGTGCTCTTTGGGCCGGTTGCTGCGACGAGAGTTCGCCAGTGGATAGCCCGAAATGATTTTGATGTGATGCATCTTCATGAGCCTGCAATCCCATCTCTTTCGCTTCTTGCTTGCTCAATTGCGGAGGGGCCGATGGTGGGAACATTTCATGTGGCCGCTCCACGGCAGAAAGTTGCGTTTGCAATTGCGCCCTTGCTTGAACCAGTAATCGAGAAATTGAGGGCACGGATTGCGGTAAGCGAAGTTGCCCGTGAAACGCTCACAATTCATTTAGATACCGATGCTCTGGTAATTCCGAACGGAATCGATACTTCATTCTTTGCTTCGGCCAAAGTGAATCCCGAATGGAAGCAGGAGTTCACTATCGGATTCCTAGGGCGGTTTTCCGAGCCTCGAAAGGGACTTAGCGTTCTGATGGAAGCTGTTCCAAACCTGGTTCGAGCTATTCCCAACCTTCGAATTTTGATTGCAGGTCCAGGTGAGGGACTGGAGGTCATGCAGTTACTCAATCCAACTCTCCGCAATCGAGTTGTGTTTCTGGGTCGACTAAGCGATGAAGAGAAAGCTAGTTTTCTCAAGTCTGTCGATATCTATGTAGCTCCAAATACAGGAGGTGAGTCCTTTGGAATTATTTTGGCCGAAGCAATGGCTGCGGGAGCTGCAATTGTCGCTAGCGACCTTCCGGCCTTTGAAAGTGTACTTGGGAAGGGAAAGTACGGCCTTACATTTACTAACAGTGACTCAAGCAATCTTGCTAAGCAGATAATTGCACTTGCAAAGAACTCGAAAGCTATCGCGCAGCTCCGAGCGGAGGCGCAAATAGGCGCAAATAGATTTGATTGGAAAGTGGTTGGTCCTGAAATAATGAACGTATACCTACATGCCATAGGTGAAGCCGAGAGAGTTACGGTCGGATCAGAACCACGTACTTGGCTACGATTTTTGAATAGAGAGGATAAAGGGGAGCTGATTTGAGCG
The DNA here is from genome assembly GCA_023254845.1 of Candidatus Nanopelagicaceae bacterium. Taxonomy (GTDB): domain Bacteria; phylum Actinomycetota; class Actinomycetes; order Nanopelagicales; family Nanopelagicaceae; genus MAG-120802. The sequence goes on from JALRKE010000001.1 coordinate 7,905, forward strand.
GATTTATTCTTGGTTTACTGATCACTCTAATATTTATCTGGTATCTAACGTTTTCGGCAAATAGGTTAGATCGACTTCATCATAGAGTCGAAACGTCTTGGGCCAATCTTGATTCAATTCTCCAGCGGCGTGCTGCACTTGCGAGTGAAATCGCCCATTTAAAGGAAGTAGACCCCGCGACTAACCTCTTACTGACTTCAACAGCGCATCAGGCTCGTGAGGCGGAGATCGCAGAGCGAAGTGAGGCCGAAAGCGGACTTTCCGAAACGCTAAAGCTATTGCGCCTCGAGAGCGATATTCCCGATATCTATCCGGATATCTTTGGTGAGCTCGACTCGATAACTGATCGCTTAAGGACGGCGATCGCGATCCATCAAGAGTCCGTTACTGCTACTCGCAAACGTCGCGAAAAACTATTAATCCGGGGCTTTCGCCTCGCTGGAAGAGCGCCGCTTCCAGTTACCTACCCATTTGAAGATGATGTTATCTAAGCGTCTAAGAGTTTCTCTCTTTTCACTACTTACTGCGTTGGCTCTTACTAGTTGTTCGTTGTCAGACCTGCCGTTAGTTGAATCCAAACCAGAGCCAGAACGAAACATCCTTACTGGAGAAGTTGGTAGTAATGGAAAGGTAATAGCCATCAAATTTGATGATACGCGGGCAGCGCATCCCCAAGAGGGAGTAGAGAGCGCCGACGTTGTGGTTATCTCCCAGGTCGAAGCCGGTTTGACGCGCTTAATGGGAATTTACAGTTCTAACTATCCAGAGCAGGTTGGACCAGTTCGATCTGCGCGAATTTCCGATATCGACATATTGGCCCAATACGGTCGAGTTGGCTTTATGTATAGCGGCGCCCAGACCAAGTTGCGACCAGTTATTGCGGCCGCAAATCTCGAAAACTTAAGTGCAGAACGCAATCCACCATCCATCTACTTCAATGATCAAGAGAGAATTGCGCCATATGCCATGATGGTTCGTATCCCACTTCTTTTGGAGAAAGCAGAAAACGTAGATCTTGTGAAGTCGGTGGGATGGAGCCACGGTGAATTAAGTGAATTAGCAAAGCCAGTGTCGCGCGTCAAAATAAATTGGCCGAATGCATCTTATGAGGCGATATGGGATGAAGAGGAGCAACGTTTCCTCTTGAACTTCAATGGCGCGCCTAATCTTTCAAAATCTGGTTTACGACTTGGATCCAATAATCTAATTATCCAAATCGCCGAAATAAAGCCCTCAGAGTATGGCGACAAATTTGGGGGAATCACCCCAAAGACAAATGTCATTGGCGCGGGAAAGGCGTTCTTACTGAGAGATGGAACTATCACATCGGTGAATTGGAACCGAGAGAGTGCGACTTCTCCAACTACATGGATTTTAGAAAATGGCGAGCCAGCCAATTTTGCGACCGGCCAGGTCTGGATATTCCTGACCGATCAAGAGCTCGAGATTTCATATCCTGTCGTCGAAGAAACTAACGGCAAATAGGGCCGGACTCGCCCCTTTACGAAAATTAAGTAGAATCCGGATATGGCTGAAACTCATGTAACTGGTACATCGCGCGTAAAGCGGGGAATGGCCGAGATGCTCAAAGGCGGCGTAATTATGGATGTCGTCAACGCTGAGCAGGCAAAGATTGCCGAAGACTCCGGGGCAGTTGCTGTCATGGCGTTGGAACGAGTTCCTGCCGATATCCGCGCCCAAGGTGGCGTAGCAAGAATGTCCGACCCCGACATGATCGCAGAGATTCAAGCAACAGTCTCGATTCCGGTCATGGCAAAAGCGCGCATCGGCCATTTTGTTGAAGCACAAGTACTCCAGGCAATTGGCGTGGATTACATCGACGAATCCGAAGTTCTAACTCCTGCTGATTACACGCACCACATTGATAAGTGGAATTTCACCGCCCCATTTGTTTGTGGCGCTACAAATCTTGGTGAAGCTCTACGTCGAATAAATGAAGGTGCAGCCATGATTCGCTCTAAGGGAGAAGCGGGAACTGGTGATGTTTCGAATGCAACTACACATATGCGCTCGATATCAGATGAGATTAGAAAGCTAACCTCAATGCGCGAAGATGAGCTATATGTAGCCGCCAAAGAGCTTCAAGCTCCTTATGAATTAGTTAAAGAGGTCGCGCAAACTGGAAAATTGCCGGTTGTCCTATTTACTGCCGGCGGTATTGCAACTCCTGCTGATGCTTCGATGATGATGCAACTCGGAGCTGATGGAGTATTCGTTGGTTCAGGGATTTTTAAGAGCGGTGATCCGGCTAAACGTGCTGCAGCGATTGTTAAGTCAGTAACCTTCTATAACGATCCTAAGGTTGTCGCTGAGCAATCACGCGGACTTGGTGAAGCGATGGTCGGAATAAATGTTGCTGATATTCCGGTTCCGCATCGTCTTGCTGAACGGGGCTGGTAAAGACTGTGATTGTTGGAGTCCTAGCGCTCCAAGGCGATGTACGAGAGCACATTAGCGCGCTAAGTGATTGCGGAGTTGGAGCGCTTGAAGTTCGAACTTTAGGCGAGCTAAATAGTGTGCAAGCACTTGTTATTCCAGGCGGAGAATCCACCACGATAAGTAAATTGGCTAGGGCATTCGACCTATTCGAGGCAATCCAACAGCGAATCAAAGCGGGCATGCCGGTCTACGGTTCCTGCGCTGGATTGATCCTTTTGGCTGATCGTGTACTAGATGCAATTGTGGGCCAAGAGAGTTTTGGCGGACTCGATGTAACCGCGCGACGTAATGCATTTGGACGCCAAGTGGATTCATTTGAAAGTGATATTGATTTTAAGGGACTGACCGGTCCTAAGTTCCGCGCGATCTTCATCCGCGCTCCTTGGATAGAAGAGTGCGGTGAAGGCGTTGAGGTCTTGGCCCAAATTGATAATCGTCCGGTAGCAGTCCGAAGCGGGAATTTGCTGGCCACTTCTTTTCATCCAGAGCTCACCAGAGATAATCGAATACATCGCTACTTTGTTGAGACGATTTGTAATAGTGCTTTAAGAATTGGTGTTTGATGTCCGGACATTCCAAGTGGGCAACGATCAAGAGAAAGAAAGCCCTAATTGATTCGAAACGCTCGAAGGCATTTGCCAAACACATAAAGGCAATCGAAGTGGCGGCTCGAAATGGGGGCGCAGATCCAGCCGGTAATCCAACGCTCTTTGATGCCATCGCGAAAGCGAAGAAGAACTCAGTACCTAGCGATAACATCGATAGAGCACTTAAGCGCGCTTCCGGTGCCGAAGCAGGCGGCGCAAACTACGAAACGATTATGTATGAAGGTTATGGCCCAGGCGGAGTTGCATTTCTAATCGAATGTCTCTCGGATAATCGCAATCGAGTGGCCTCAGATGTGCGAGTGGCAGTGACACGAAATGGTGGCACTATTGCAGATCCAGGTTCAGTTGCCTATATGTTTAATCGCAAGGGTGTTTTGATTGTGAAGAAGCAGCAAATAGGACGAGAGATTTCAGAAGATGAGTTACTAGAAGTTGTTCTTGATGCTGGAGCTGAAGAAGTCAATGATTTAGGGGAGAATTTCGAAGTTGTGACATCACCAACCGACCTCTCAAATGCGCGGGAAGCACTCAAGATCGCTGGCCTTGAATACGAGTCGTCCGATGTTTCATTCCTGCCCACAGTCTCTGTAAGTGTTGATGTGGAGACCGCAAAATTGGTCTTTGAATTGATTGATGCAATCGAAGATCTTGAGGATGTCCAGAATGTTTACGGCAATTTCGATGTTTCTGATGAGGTAATGGCGAGCCTGGCTTAGTTAAAACTCCAAGGATTATTAGGCTTCCGGTATGCGCGTACTAGGCATTGATCCAGGGTTAACTCGCTGCGGGATTGGCGTAGTTGAATCTTTATCTGGAAAGAAATTGCGCCTAGTCGATTTTGGAGTTATCCGTACAGATTCAGATTCCCCACTTCACGAGCGGCTCATGTCTCTAGATGCCGCACTTAGCGATTGGATTGAACGGGTCTCTCCTAATGCAATCGCAGTAGAGAGAGTCTTTTCTCAACTTAATGTTCGAACTGCCATGGCCACCGGACAGGCGGCCGGAGTTGCGTTACTGCTCGCGGCAAAGAGTGGATTGCCAATCGCGCTGCACACCCCGACTGAAGTAAAGGCCGCAGTCACCGGATCTGGTCGAGCCGATAAAGCTCAAGTGGCGCAGATGGTTGTCAAAATTCTTGGATTAAAAGATATGCCAAAACCCGTCGACACTACCGATGCGCTCGCCTTAGCAATCTGTCATCATTGGCGCGGTTCATCTTCAGAGTCTCTTGCAAGCGCAGCAAAGAAGGAGCGGGCCCGGTTGGGAAAGCTAAAAGAAGCAAATTCGCGGAGAAATCGGAGTGGAAATTGATAGCTCAGATCTCAGGTCGAATACTCGAGGTACGTCTAACCTCGATTGTTGTCAGCGTTTCTGGGATGGGGTACGAGGTAAATGTTGCCCCCGAAATCACAAGTAGAGCAAAAGCAGGTGATGAAATTGAACTCTTTACCTCACTTGTCGTCCGAGAGGATTCATGGAAACTCTTTGGATACAAGAACGCATCGGCCCGAGACCTCTTTGAGGAACTACAGAACGTTACGGGTATTGGCCCGAAGGTTGCACATTCATTGTTAAACTCCTTTTCGCCAGAAGAGCTACAAAGCATTATCGGAAGTGGGGATCAATTAGCTCTTGAACAGGTTCCAGGCATTGGAAAGAAAGTCGCTTCAAGAATCATCTTGGAGTTACGAGAGCGCTATAACACCGGCAAATCAAAGGGAACAACCAGTGGACGATGGAGAGATTCACTTATTGACGCTCTAACTTCACTTGGGTATTCAGCAAAAGATGCCGAGCGTAGTATCGAACAGACTCTAAAGAGCTTGGATGTCGATCCAGCTTCGGTTGAGTTATCAGAGTTGCTACGGATGACACTGGCAAATTCGCGGAATTCAAGATGACTGAGTCCAACTTTCTTGATGAGAATTTAAGCCCGGAAGAATTTACCGCCGAGCAAGCGCTACGACCACACGATCTATCTGAATTTATCGGACAGCATCGAGTGCGCGAACAGGTAAGCCTCCTCCTTAGAGCTGCCCGCGATAGGGGAGCGCCCGCAGATCACATATTGCTCTCAGGCCCTCCGGGTTTAGGAAAAACAACCCTGGCAATGATCGTTGCTGAAGAAATGGGCGCTCCAATCCGAGTAACTAGTGGTCCTGCGATTACACATGCTGGAGACTTGGCATCAATTCTCTCCTCCCTTGTTGAAGGAGAAATCCTTTTCTTGGATGAAATTCACCGATTAGCTCGACCAGCCGAAGAGATGTTGTACATGGCGATGGAGGATTTTCGGGTTGATGTTGTCGTCGGAAAGGGACCGGGAGCAACGGCTATTCCGTTATCCCTCCCGCATTTCACCCTTGTAGGCGCTACTACTAGAGCCGGTCTCCTTCCCGCTCCGTTGCGCGATCGTTTTGGTTTCACTGCGCATCTGGATTATTACGAATCTGATGAAATCGAATTAATTGTGAGAAGAAGCGCCTCATTGTTAGGCGTGAAAATTGATGAACCTGCAGTAAAGGAACTTGGTAAACGCTCCCGCGGAACACCGAGAATTGCTAATCGATTACTTCGAAGAGTGCGCGATTATGCCCAGGTGCATGGAGATGGAGCCGTCTCAGGTGCTATGACGCTAAATGCACTTGATATTTACGAAGTAGATCAAAAGGGATTAGATCGATTGGATCTAGCGATTTTGCGCGCGTTGATTGAGCAATTTGCTGGCGGTCCGGTTGGCTTAAATACCCTTGCGATGGCTGTAGGAGAAGAGCGAGAGACGGTTGAATCTATGGCCGAACCTTTCTTGGTTCGCTCTGGTTTTATGGTTCGATCACCAAGGGGGCGAGCCGCGACAGCTTTAGCGTGGAAACACCTTGGTAAAACTCCACCACCCCAAACCCCGGGACTTTTCGACAGCGAAGATTTAGAAAAGTAGACTCTCGCCCCATGTCCTACGGAACCCCCCAGCGCAATTCTGGCGATGCCAAAAAAGCGCGCCCTGGCAGAACTCTCTTCATCACCCTGCTTCTAACTGCAATATTAGGTGGAGTGGCGCTATCTCTCGGAGCGACCTCGATAAACCTTGGTTTAGATCTTCGTGGTGGAACAAGCGTGACCCTCCAACCGAGAATTCAAGATGGGGACACTGGGCAAGTTACTCCAGAAGCAATTAACCAGGCCGTGTCAATCATTCGACAGCGCGTAGATTCATTAGGCGTGGCGGAGAGCGAAGTAACAGCAGAGGGAACCGGCACAAATCGCCAGATCGTTATTGCCGTTCCGGGTGAAACAGGTAGAAGGATTGTTGATCTAGTAGGACAGACTGCGGAGCTACGTTTCCGCCAAGTTTTACTTGAAGCTGGATCAGTTCCAACGCCTAACGATGCGGAGTTGGTTGCTGGTTTAAATATATCCCCAGAAGCTCAAGCACGATTTGTAGCGCTCGATTGTACAAATCTCGATTCCAAAGTAACTGTTGATTCGCCAGACTCTGTTCTCATTACCTGTGATCGCGATGGTTTCGCAAGGTATGTTCTCGCGCCTGCGGTTGTAATCGGTCGCGATGTAAGCGGTGCCACCGCGGCTATCGATCCACAGAGCCTAAGTGGCTGGTTTGTGTCACTTGATTTTACGGGTGAAGGCACAAGGAAATTCGGTCAGTTAACTCAAGATGTTGTAAATCTCCCTGCTCCACAAAATCAAGTAGCAATTGTTCTTGATGGCGTTGTTGTATCGGCGCCTCGAATCAATGAGGCAATCTTGGGGGGACAGGCTCAAATCACCGGATCATTTTCACAACTTGAAGCGCAGGATCTAGCTAATGTCCTTAAATACGGATCTCTCCCGCTAGCTTTTGATCGCGGTGAAGTCCAGCAAGTTTCACCTACCTTGGGTAGTGATCAACTTCGCGCTGGGCTCTTAGCAGGCGGATTAGGCTTGCTCCTTGTTGTCATTTATTCGATTCTTTATTATCGCGCTCTCTCGATAGTCGTTGTGGGATCCCTTGCGCTTGCTGCTGCGCATGTTCTTTTGAGCCTTGCTTTATTGACTGAATCCGTTGGATACACGCTTACGCTCGCCGGAATTGCAGGAACCATTGTTGCAATCGGCGTAACAGCCGACTCATTCATTGTCTATTTCGAACGTATCAAAGATGAGATCCGAGAAGGTAAACCACTTCGCGTTGCGGTGGAGACCGGCTGGCAGCGCGCTCGTAGAACAATTGTGGTCGCCGACTTGGTTTCCGGTATCTCAGCAGTAGTTCTCTATATCGTCTCGGTTGGAAGCGTCCGCGGTTTTGCCTTCACGTTGGGACTTACAACGATTATCGACTTGATAGTGATTTTCTTCTTCACTAAGCCGTTAGTTTCCCTGTTGGCTAAGTCAGACTATTTCCAAAAGGGTTCAAGGTATTCAGGGGTATCTTCGAAGAGCGTTGGTATTCTCAAAGAGACCCTTACATCGGAGGTTAAGTCATGAGGTTTAGTGGACTAGGTGGTCGCCTTTATCGAGGCGAGACCTCTCTTGAAATCATCGCCGGCCGTAAGAAGTGGTACCTACTCTCAACTGTTTTTATCTTGTTATCGATGTTTGCCTTAGGCGTAAGGGGAGTTGAGCTTTCAATCGAGTTCAAAGGTGGCTCTTCGTTTACGGTAACAGCTCCAAATGGAACCATCGAGCAAGCAAAGTCTGCTCTAGAGCGCGCGGGCTATTCCGATGAGCTTCGTATTCAGACAATTGGAGATAACAAGATCAGAATTCAAACTGGAGTAATTGAACAGTCCGCATCCAATGCGATTCAAGATTCACTTGCGGCACAATTTGGAATAACTGTGGAATCAATCGATACCCAAAATGTAGGACCTTCTTGGGGCGAGGAGATCTCCCGGAAAGCGCTCCAGGGATTAATCGCTTTTCTTGTGATCATCATGATTTACCTCGCGCTTACCTTTGAGCCGAAGATGGCACTTGCTGCGATCGTTGCCTTGATTCATGATGTTTTCATCACGGTTGGAATTTACGCGTTGGTGGGCTTTGAGGTATCGCCATCTACAGTAATTGGATTCTTAACTATTCTCGGGTACTCCCTCTATGACACGGTGGTTGTATTCGACAAGGTTAGAGAGAACACAAGAGCAATTACCGCTACTGGTCGTTACACCTATGCGCAAGCCACAAACCTCGCGGTCAACCAGACAATCGTTCGCTCCCTAAATACGTCGCTAATTGCGTTACTCCCTGTTGCTGCGATTCTCTTTGTGGGCGCAGGACTACTAGGAGCAGGAACCCTCAAGGACCTCTCACTTGCGCTCTTTATCGGCCTGATAGCCGGAACCTATTCGTCAATCTTTATTGCTTCACCTGTCCTCGTGCAGCTGCGCGAGCGCGAGCCCGCGATTAAAGCGCTCAATCAAAGAGTTCTAGCTCGAGGTGGCGGTTCTGCGACTCCTAGCCAGCGTTTACAGGGTCAACGAATCCAAAATGGGCGCGATAAGCGGAAAAAGCGCCGCTAGCGGATAATCGGCGCATGAGCGCGCTACTTGCACCAATTGCAGAGCGAGTCCGCAATGCAAACCCTGACGCAGATATCGCTATCATCGAGGCGGCCTTTCTCCGCGCCGAGCAAGCGCATGAGGGACAGTTAAGAAAGAGCGGCGCTCCATATATAACTCATCCGGTAGCAGTGGCTGAGATTCTTGCAGACCTAGGACTAGATTCAAATACGATTGCAGCAGCTTTACTTCACGACACAGTTGAAGACACTCCGTATTCGGCCGAGCTACTTCGCAATGAATTTGGCGAAGAGATTGCCAATCTAGTTGACGGCGTCACCAAGCTTGATCGCCTCACCTATGGCCCAACTGCCGAGGCAGAAACTGTTCGGAAGATGGTTGTTGCAATGGCTAAGGACATCCGCGTTCTCGTTATCAAATTGGCAGATCGTCTTCATAATGCGCGGACTTGGCAGTACGTTTCACCAGAAAGCTCAGCTCGCAAAGCGCGCGAAACTCTAGATATCTACGCACCGCTTGCCCACCGGTTAGGTATGAATGCGGTCAAGTGGGAGCTGGAAGATCTTTCATTCAAATTCTTGGAGCCAAAGAAGTTCGAAGCGATTGAACGTCTTGTGGCGGAGCGATCACCGTCCCGTGAGAAACTCACAAACGAGGTAATTAAGGCGGTTGAGGAAGACTTAACGTCGGAAGGTATAACTGCAAAAGTTACTGGTAGACAGAAGCATCTATTTAGCGTCTACCAGAAAATGGTTGTTCGAGGTCGAGAATTCAATGACATCTATGATTTAGTTGGAATTCGAGTCCTGGTAAATGATGTGCGGGATTGTTATGCCGTACTTGGCGCTATTCATGCTCGTTGGAGCCCGGTTCCAGGAAGATTCAAAGATTACATAGCTATGCCCAAGTTCAATCTCTACCAATCACTGCACACCACCGTGATTGGGCCAACTGGCAAAGCTGTCGAAATACAAATACGTACCCATGAAATGCATCGCCGCGCCGAATACGGAATTGCAGCTCATTGGAAATACAAGCAGGGCAAGAAAATGGGGGAGGAGACTCCGGATGTTCTCTGGCTTAAGCAGCTCCATGAGTGGCAGCAAGAAACAACCGATGTAGCCGAGTTTCTCGATGCACTTAGATTCGATTTAAGAACCCCAGAAGTTTTCGTTTTTACTCCAAAAGGGAGCGTAATTGCACTTCCGCAAGGCTCCACCCCAGTTGATTTTGCATACGCAGTCCATACCGAAGTGGGAAATAAGTGTGTCGGTGCCAAAGTCAACGGGAAGCTCGTATCGCTTGAAGCGCCACTAGCTAATGGCGATGTCATCGAAGTGGTAACTAATAAGGGAGATAACGCTGCCCCAAGTAGAGACTGGTTGAATTTTGTTAAATCTCAACGGGCTCGTTCCAAGATAAAGGCTTGGTTTACTCGCGAGCGTCGTGAAGAAGCGATTGACGCCGGAAAAGAATCGATTGCCCGACAGATGCGAAAAGCAGGGCTTCCAATCCAAAAAATTCTCGCCGGACAGACTCTCTTACAATTAGCGCACGATTTAAATTATCAAGATATAGAGAGTCTCTACGCGGCGGTCGGAGATGGCCACATTTCATCATCTTCTATAGTTGAGAAATTGATCTCATCAATAGGTACTGAAGAGACTCATGAAGCACCGTTGACGGAGATACTTAATTCCGGCACTTCTCCAAGAATCGCACGGCGGAGCGCATCTGGAGTAATTGTTGAAGGTGTAGATGATGTCCTAATAAAACTTGCCCGTTGTTGTACACCTGTTCCCGGTGATCCAATCGCCGGATTCATCACGCGTGGAAGTGGAGTGAGTATTCACAGAAGTGATTGTGTGAATGTTGCAGATTTGAAATTCCATCAGGGCGATCGAATAGTTAAGGTCGCATGGGATCCTGGCGCTAAGACGATATTCCTGGTGAATATTCAGATTGAGGCGCTTGATCGAGCTCGGCTCCTTACGGACATAACAAGAGCGCTCTCCGATCAAGAGGTTAATATTTTGCACGCAGCCGTTAACACCACGAAGGATCAAACCGCGATTTCTCGATTCACCTTTGAGATGGCTGATGCCTCGCATCTCGATGTCGTGCTCGCATCAATAAGGAAGATTGATGGCGTTTATGACGTGTATCGAATCACCAACAACTAGGAACTGAACTCAGCGAGTCCACGCTGAGCTTCAGCTAGCCAGATTGATCTAGCTGAAGCTGCTTCGCGAAGTTCGGCAGCCTTTCGACTATCTCCAGCAGCTTCGGCGCGCGCTGCTTTTGCTTCGTAATCCGCGACCGCAGCGATTAACTGGTTTACAACATCCATAGCACGCGACTTCGCTCCTGGATCGGTACGCCGCCATTGCTCTTGTTCAGCCTCTTTCAAGCTCAGCTCTACATTTTCAATCTTGCGGTCTAGTTGAGCCTTTTTATTACGTTCGACCATCCCAGCCTTCGCGTACTTAGACTTCAGATCACGGAATTTGCGCTTTGCATCATCTAGGTTGGAGATGGGAAGCAGAGCCTCTATCTCGGAAACCAAAGCTTCCTTCTTCACTAAGTTTTCTGCAAAAGACTCAGATCGCTTCTCGAGATCCGAATTCTTTGCGGCGAAGAAAGTGTCTTGCGCTGCTTTAAATCTATCCCAGAGTTTGGCATCCTCATTCTTCTTGCCGCGGCCGGAAGCTTTCCATTGGTCCATTAGAGCTTTATAGCGACGGGCCGTAGCGACCCAATCCGTTGAATTCGCGAGCGCCTCAGCCTCCTGGACAATCTTCTCTTTTACGCTCTTCACTTCGTTCTGTTTCTTCGAGAGAGAGGCGAAGTGGGTTCGTCGCTTCTTATCAAAGTGATTGCGCGCAGCAGAAAAACGCTTCCAAAGTTCGGTATCCGTTTTCTTATCTAGGCGAGGGGCTTTCTTCCACTCTTCAAGTAGATCTTTTAGTCGATCCCCAGTTGCTTTCCATTGCTCAGAATCTTTTAGTAATTCCGCCTCAGTAACAATCTTTTCTTTACCTTCAAGTGCGGCAGCTCGCTTTGCCGCTTTTGCATCGGCCTCAGCTTGACGCTTTGCTTCGTATGCCGATCGGTGTTCATCGATTAGTGAAGGAATCTGCTCTAGTGATGATTTGAGCGCGGCGATATTTCCAACACCATTTAGGTGCTCTACCTGGTTTCTTAATTTATTGACCGCTTGGAGAGCGCTATCGGGAACCATAGCGCCAGAAACAATGCGAGCAGCAAGAAGCGCAACTTCGGCAGCTACAACTTCAAATTTACGGACGAAGTATGCGAGGGCTTCTTCTGGAGTCTTGCCAGGATATGAACCGACTACGCGTTCACCGTCAGGAGTTTGTACGTAAACCATGCCAGATTCATCGACGCGACCATATTTAGAAGGATCTCCGATTAATGCGGCGGCGGCAGAATTTATTGGTAAATCTTGTGTGCTCATCGGTTTACTACCTCACTTCTCGTTGCGCGGCCCTAAGGCCGTTGCGGGTTCAGCGGTTTAGAGGGCTCAAGGTACCCCCGGGGGGAGAATCTGTAAAAGATGGGCGCGGTTTTCCCGCTCGGGAGGGCAATAAAGGGAGAATCTAAGCTGTTGATTGAGTTCAGTTTGAAAGGGCGAGGAGAGAATTTTGGGAGTCTTTGTCGAGCGGGTTGTGGCAGATTTCTTTGGAACCAATTGCTGGATCATCGCACCCAGCAAGAGTTCGGAGTGTGTGATTGTTGATCCAGGTATTGCTATCCCAAATTTAGTGGTGAAGATTAAAGGGATACTCCAATCTGCAAATCTGAAGCCTGTCGCCATTTTGATTACTCATGGCCACTTGGACCATCACTTTTCTCTATTGCCGCTGCAAAGAGATTGTGGCGCCGGAGTTCTAGTCCATAACCTTGATAGAGATCTGCTCGAAAAGCCAGAACGTGGAATGGGAGCGCAGGGCCTTGCTTTAATGGAAGAGTTAGTAAACAAGTACGGCGCTCACAAATTTGAGGAACCAGAGGATGTAACTGAACTGACCGAGCGGAATGATTTAACTATTGCTGGTATGAGATTCGAGATTGAATCAGCTCCGGGACACACTCCCGGATCAATAATCGCGCGAGTAGAGAATGAGATTCTGATTACGGGAGATACCCTCTTTAAAGGTTCAATCGGAAGAACCGACCTGCCACGTGGCTCAATCTCCGACATGGAACGTACTCTCCGTGAGAAAATTGCCACGCAGCCTGGCCATCTAGAGGTTCTTCCAGGCCATGGAGAGAGGACTCGAATGGAGATTGAGATTACCTCCAATCCATATATTCAGGCTGCGCTCCAAGGACGTCTCGGATGAGCGGAGATTTTCAAGCCCCTAAAGGCGTCTCAGAATATTTTCCACCTCGCTCGGGAATTTTTGAGAAAGTGGTTCGAAAACTTGAACATGTCTCCCTCGCTGCGAACTATCACCTAATTGAACTCCCTGTCTTTGAAGATACCGAACTTTTCACTCGCGGAGTCGGCGAGAGTACTGATGTTGTATCAAAGGAGATGTACACCTTTGAAGATCGGGGAGGAAGATCTCTAACGTTGCGCCCCGAAGGGACAGCAGGAGTTATTCGATCAATTATTGAACACGGCTTGGACCGAGGACAACTTCCGGTCAAGCTCTACTACAGAGGTCCATTTTTTAGAGCTGAGCGCCCCCAGGCCGGGAGATATCGCCAGTTCTATCAGTTTGGAATTGAGGCAGTTGGCCTTGATGACCCATTCCTTGACGCGGAGGTCATCTCGATTGCGTATAGAGGATTTTCATCCTTAGGTCTTAAAAACTTTGAACTTCAAATTACCTCACTTGGGGACGATGAGAGTAGAGGTAAGCATCGTGTGGAGTTCTTGAAATTCCTATCGAATTTGGATTTAGATGGTGAGACTTTAGATCGGGTGAAGAAAAATCCACTTCGAATATTCGATGATAAGCGAGCTGAAATCCAAGCCAAAATAAAAGACGCCCCAGTTCTATTAGATTTCCTAACTTCAGATAGTTCGATGAAATTTGAGGCAGTAAAAGGTGCTCTAGAGGAACTTGAAATTCCGTTTGTTGTGAATTCCAGGATGGTTCGCGGCTTGGACTATTACACCGGGACAGCCTTCGAATTTGTCCATAAAGGTCTCGGTGCACAAGCGAGTATTGGCGGGGGCGGACGCTACGACGGTTTGATGAAGACTTTGGGTGGACAAGATTTATCTGGAATCGGATTTGGATTGGGAATCGATCGGATCATTCTTGCCCTTGAAACTGAAGGCTTGGTTGATACCTCAAATGAGAATTCAAAGGGCGTTGATGAATATCTTGATCTCTTCATAGTTCCAATTGGCGATAGCGCAAAGTTACGCGCTATCTCTCTCATTGAGATGGTTCGAAAAACTGGTTTTGTTGCTGATATGGGATTTGGAGATCGCTCCCTAAAGGGCGCAATGAAGGCGGCTGACAAGTTAAACGCACGACATGTCTTGGTGCTAGGAGATGCGGAACTTCAATCTGGTCAGGGCCGGCTGAAACGTATGGCCGACGGAAATGAAGTATCCATTACCCTTGACTCCTTAGCTGCGTCTCTAAAGAACGCTGTATAACTGGCGCTTCTACCGCGCTTTACTCGAAAGGTGGCTCATGCTCCGTTCACATCTTGCAGGTGAACTTCGCTCCTCCCAAGTCGGTGAAACGGTGCGCCTTGCCGGTTGGGTAGCACGCCGGCGGGATCATGGCGGAGTTGCCTTTATTGATTTGCGAGACGCCAGCGGAAACGTTCAAGTCGTAATCTCTGATGAAAAGGTTGCCGGAGCGCTAAGAGCCGAGTGGTGCGTCCTTGCGGTGGGAAAAATCGCGAAACGGCCATCCGGGAATGAAAATCTAAATATCCCGACCGGTGAAATCGAAGTGATCTGTGATCAATTAGAAGTTCTAAGTGAGGCGGCTGCTCTTCCTTTCCCAGTCGACTCGGGTGAGAAAGTGAATGTAAGCGAAGAGATTCGGCTTAAGTATCGATATCTAGATTTGCGTCGCGAAGAGCCATCAAAGGCTCTCCGGCTACGTTCAAGAGTCACGAGTGAGATTAGAAGCGCAATGGATGAACTTGATTTCTTAGAAATTGAAACTCCTTATTTGACACGCTCTACTCCGGAAGGTGCACGAGACTTCTTGGTTCCGGTGCGACTTCAGCCAGGTTCTTGGTACGCGCTACCTCAATCACCTCAACTTTTTAAGCAACTCTTGATGGTGGCAGGTATGGAGCGGTACTACCAAATAGCACGTTGCTTCAGGGATGAAGATTTCCGAGCTGACCGTCAACCTGAATTCACCCAACTAGATATTGAAATGTCTTTTGTCGATCAAGAAGATGTAATTAATGTTGCCGAGTCGATCTTGAAACGTGTTTTCCAAGCAACGCTTGATTACGAGATCTCTACTCCGATTCCCCGTATGACATATCACGAGGCGATGCGGAGATTTGGTTCAGATAAACCAGATTTGAGATTTGCAACCGAGCTGGTTGACGCCACTGATTTCTTCAAAAATACCTCCTTTAGAGTTTTCCAAGCTCCTCACGTTGGAGCAGTCGTGATGCCAGGCGGTGCGAATTCGCCACGTCGAGAGTTGGATGCCTGGCAAGATTGGGCTAAAGCTCGTGGCGCAAAAGGTCTTGCCTACATTTTGGTGGGAGAAGATGGAACTCTCTCTGGACCGGTCGCTAAGAATCTCTCAGCTGATGAGAGTTCGGGTATCGCCCAATTTGTTGGCGCTAAGAATGGTGACGCAATCTTCTTCGCTGCGGGGGAGCGGACTGCTTCGCTATCTCTTCTGGGAGCAGTTCGTCTCGAAATTGGCGAACGCTGCAGTCTGATTGATAAGGATCGCTGGGAATTTCTCTGGGTAGTAGATGCCCCGATGTTTGAAAGGACAGAAGAAGGTGGTTGGACCGCGGTACACCATCCATTTACTGGCCCTAAACCAGAATACGAGAAAAGTTTTGTCACGGATCCTGAGAAGGCACTCGCTTATGCATATGACATTGTCCTAAACGGAAATGAGATTGGTGGCGGTTCTATCCGTATCCATAAGCGCGAAATCCAAAAAGAAGTATTCAAGGTGATTGGCTTAAGTGATGAAGAAGCCCAGAGCAAGTTCGGGTTTCTTCTCGAAGCATTTAATTACGGACCGCCGCCACATGGTGGTATCGCGTTGGGACTAGATCGACTCTGCGCATTGCTTGCGGGAGCCGAATCTATTCGTGAGGTAATTGCGTTTCCAAAGACAGCAAGTGGTGGAGACCCACTGACTGGCGCTCCCACACCAATCACTCAGGCGCAACGGCGGGAGAGCGGTGTTGATGCGGTTGCCGAGGTTAAGAAGAAGGGAGATGAACTTGGGTAGGCTGGCCTCATGTTCGGTGGCGAAGTGAGCGCATCTGGTATCGCAGCCATAATCGCTGCTTCGGCATTCCTCGTCATATCAATCTCGATTGCGTACGCTGTCTTTCGACTGGGCAGAGCGATAGATGAAGTGGGTACCGCAGTCAAGAACATCTCAAATGAGACAACGCCACTTCTTAACGAAGTTACAACAACTGTGGAATTGGTAAATGGTCCCTTAGAGAGCATCAATAAGGTAACTCGCACCATTGATGAGATGAGTAGCAAGATCGCCGATTCAACCTCGTCGTTTTTGGATAAGAACCAGATAGCTATGAAGGCGGCTGGCGCGGTCCTAACCGCAGCCCAGTTGCGTAAAAAGGGCAAGAAGAAGAAAAAGGGGTCTAGCAAGAGAGCGGAGCGTTCTCAATACGTCGATGATGAGGAGTTCTAAAAGAGCGTGAACTCCGCCGAGATTCGAAAACGCTGGCTCAAATTCTTTGAGAACGGCAACTCCCTAGGGCTCACACATACCGTTGTTCCTTCGGCATCGCTCGTTCTCAATGATCCGAACCTGCTCCTTGTCAACGCAGGAATGGTGCCGTTCAAGCCGTATTTTCTCGGGGAGATGAGCGCTCCTTATCCAAGGGCTACCTCAGTCCAGAAATGCGTTCGAACTCTTGATATTGATGAAGTGGGAAAGACGACTCGACATGCCTCTTTCTTCCAAATGTGTGGCAATTTCTCTTTTGGTGATTATTTCAAAGATGGTGCGATTGAGTTAGCTTGGGAGTTATTAACGAAACCGCAAACTGATGGCGGATATGGTTTTGAAGAATCTAAGCTCTGGGTGACCGTTTATCTCGATGATGATGAGGCGGCCGATATCTGGCATAAGAAGATTGGAGTTCCTAAAGAGAAAATCCAACGTCGCGGTATGGCGGACAATTTCTGGTCTATGGGGGTTCCTGGACCTTGTGGTCCTTGTTCCGAAATTTACTTTGATCGTGGACCGGAGTACGGAAGAGAAGGCGGACCTATTGCAGATGAAGATAGGTATTTGGAGATCTGGAATTTGGTTTTCATGCAGAACATCCGAGGCGATGGACCGGGGAAAGAGGGCTATCCAATCCTAGGCGAATTGCCCGCAAAGAATATTGATACCGGTCTAGGACTTGAGCGAACCGCTGCTCTACTTCAGGGCGTTGAAAACATCTATGAGATTGACACTACCGCCATGATTCTAAATCGCGCTAGTGAGCTCTCAGGAATCAAGTATGGAGCTGGCGAGAAGGATGATATTTCCCTAAGAGTCGTTGCGGATCATGCGCGTACCGCAACAATGCTTATTGGCGATGGTGTTATTCCAGGAAATGAAGGACGTGGTTACGTTCTGCGCCGGATGATGCGTAGAACTATAAGAAACATGAAGTTACTAGGGGCCGAGGATAGAAATATTTCCGAATTAATTTCAACCTCTATCACAGCAATGGGTGCGCAATATCCGGAGTTAGAGAAGGATCAAGAGCGTATAAAGAAAGTAGCTGAGGCTGAAGAAGAAGCCTTCTTATCAACGCTAAAGAGTGGAACCCTGATTTTTGATCAAGCTCGCGCCAATGTAACCGCTAAAGGTAAGAACGTTATATCCGGTGAGGATGTATTCAAACTTCATGATACTTATGGATTTCCCTTTGATCTCACCCTGGAAATGGCAAGCGAAAGCGGATTACAGATTGATGGTGATGGCTTCAAGCGGCTCATGAAGGAACAGAAAGAGCGAGCAAAGGCCGATGCAAAGGCAAAAAAGAGTGGCCATACAGATTTGAGTGAGTATCGAAACATTGCGGAGAATGCAAAAGCTCTGGCGTTCGTTGGTTACGAACACCTCTCTGCGGAAGCCTCAATTGTTGGAGTTCTTGTAGAT
Source organism: Candidatus Nanopelagicaceae bacterium (assembly GCA_023254845.1). GTDB lineage: Bacteria > Actinomycetota > Actinomycetes > Nanopelagicales > Nanopelagicaceae > MAG-120802. Next base: position 25,836 of record JALRKE010000001.1, read on the forward strand.
GGAAAGTCCGAAAAATCAGTCTCGGTAGGAAGTGAAATCGAAATCGTTCTAGATAGAACCCCCTTTTATGCTGAGGGAGGCGGCCAACTCGCTGATGGTGGCGTAATCAGGACTTCAGATGGCGCGCTTATTGAGATTGACGATGTGCAAGCTCCCCTTCCAGGATTGTTCGTTCATCGTGGAAGAGTGAGCGATGGCGAGGTAAGAATTGGAACAAAGGTCTTTGCTGAGATTGATCGCCAACGTCGGGCCGGAATTTCTAGAGCACATACCGCAACCCATATGGTTCATAAGGCGTTTCGGGAGATCTTGGGTGAAACTGCAACTCAGGCAGGATCTGAAAATGCTCCGGGCAGGTTCCGTTTCGATTTCCCTTCTACTGGCGCAGTTCCTAAATCTGCACTTGATGAGGTCGAGGTAAGAGTGAATACCTTGCTAGCTGACGATCTTGAAGTTACCGCCCAAGAAATGTCGATTGACGAAGCAAAATCTATCGGCGCAATGGCGCTATTCGGAGAGAAATATGGCGAAAGGGTTCGCGTAGTTAGCGTTGGCGATTGGGCTCGTGAGCTGTGTGGTGGAACCCATGTTCATCGTTCGGGGCAACTTGGTCTGATAAAGCTCTTATCAGAATCCTCCATTGGATCGGGAGTTAGGCGAGTCGAAGCGCTGGTAGGGGTAGATGCCTTCTCATATTTAGCCCGCGAACATGTAATCCTCAATTCTGTAACTGAACTAATAAAGGGAGCACGATCCGAAGAGTTGCCAGAGCGAATCTCCAAACTTCTGCAGAAGATTAAAGAGATGGAGAAGGAATTTAAGGTCATAAAGTTGGTGCAAGCGCGAGAGAAAATACCTGGGCTAATTGCATCAGCTGAGAAGTTGGGCCAACTTTCGGTAGTAATCAACCACTTTGAGGGCGAGATTGGGGGAGATGAATTAAGAACTCTTGCCTTGGAGCTCCGTGAAAAACTGAAGGGAGCGGTGGTCATACTCTCATCGGTCGTAGAGGATCGAGTGGTTCTTGTCTGTGCCACAGATGAACTCTCAAGATCTACTGGAGTCAGAGCTGGCGAATTAGCTAAGCGAGCCTCACAAATTCTGGGCGGCGGCGGCGGCGGAAAAGATGATTTCGCACAAGGCGGCGGAACGGATGTCGCAGGACTTAAGCAGGCCTTCGCAGCACTCAGATCTGATCTACAAAAAAACTAATGACTCTAGAGACCGGTCATCGGATTGCGATTGATTACGGTCAGAAGTGGATTGGCATCGCTATATCTGATAGCTCAGGGTTAATCGCTTCGCCAGTTGGATCATTTGCCGTTACGGATCTACAAGAAGAGTTGAGTAAGTTGGTCGAGCAGAAAAAGATCTCCACAATCTATGTGGGTTTACCAATCCACTTATCTGGTGGCGAAGGTGAATCAGCAGTTCACGCAAGAGCGCTAGCACGCCTCATAAGTCAGTTAAATATCGCTCCAGTTCGTCTAGTGGATGAGCGACTTTCAACTTCTTCTGCATCTGGCGACAAATCGCTTATCGCAAAGTTCGGCATTGACGCCCTAGCGGCTGTAGAAATTCTGAAATTCGCCCTCGAAGGGGAGCGTTCGCAAAATCGACCATTCGGAAGCTCACTTGATGATAAGTAGAGTTGGTGTTAGAAATTTGGGCTTGGCGCTAGCCTTTATATTGTTAATGACGCTTGGACTTCGGGAAATTGCTCCTGGACCCCGCACGGCGCCCGACTTTGACGGCAGCGCTCGTGGCCCTGAAGTGGTTATACATATTGATGCTGGTATGACTGGATCACAAGTGGGAGAAGTTTTAGAACGCGAATTCGTTGTGAAATCTGCGCTGGCGTATTTTCGAGCAGCCGTTGCCAATGAGAAAAGTAAGCGGATTGCTCCAGGCGAGCATCGAATAGAGACTCGAATACCAGCATCAGAAGCAGTTTTGCAACTATTGGATCCAGATCGAATAGTGGATCTAGTTCGAGTGCGCGACGGTGCACGCCTCCGGGAAGTCGTGGATGCGTTAGCAACGGGTGGTTTTGAGAGAAAGAGAGTCTCACAGGCTCTTTCTAGGATTAAGCCACCTGAGGATTTCAAACTTGGTAGCGTCGAGGGATTTCTGTATCCCGCTTTTTACTCTTTCCCTCGGGGAACAACAGAAGAAGATGCACTATCGGCAATGCTCTCACGTTTCCAACAAAGTACACGTGACTTAAGTTGGCAATATGAAGAGTTCTCAAAGAAAGAATTAATGATCATCTCTTCCTTAGTTGAGTCAGAAGGAACGCCGGATGTCTTCGCCAAAGTTGCCCGGGTAGTTTACAACCGTCTGGAAAAGGGTATGAAGCTCCAATTTGATTCAACAGTTCACTATGTTTTTGATCGACGCGGAGAGATTGCGCTTTCATTAGAGGACACACAGGTGCGAAACAGATACAACACTTTTGTTTATGCCGGACTTCCCCCGGGACCGATTGGGAGTCCTACGCGCGCAGCTATTGAAGCAACGCTAAATCCAGCCGATGGCGACTGGCTGTATTTTGTTACCGTGCTTCCGAATGAGACTCGGTTCACCTCTTCATATGACGAATTCTTGAAGTACAAGGCTGAGTACAAGAGAAATTATGCGAATGGAGCCTTTGAATGAAGAGATTCGCGGTCCTTGGCTCTCCCATAGAACATAGCCTTTCCCCGGTTTTGCATAACTTTCTTTACAAAAAACTTGATTTGCAAGCTGAATATGATCGATTTGAAGTAAAGCAAGGCGAGTTAAAGGATTTCTTAGCACTCCATAACTCGGAGGAGTGGTGGGGACTTTCGCTAACAATGCCTTTGAAGGAAGAAGGAATGCGGCACTGCGATTCGTTAGCAGAAGAGGCCCTTGAGACTAGTTCGATCAATACCTTAAAGCGCGTCACAAGCGGCTGGACGGGTTACAACACCGATGTCTTTGGCTTTAGATTTCTTATAGAAAGAATTGCGGGAGCGGGTGGTCCAAAGGAATACGAGGATGTTTCAATTCTTGGAGCAGGAGGCACTGCGCGAGCCGCATTAGTGGCCTTGCGAGATAGCGGCAAGAAGGCAAAAGTATTTCGAAGGAATTCCGAACGTGATCAGTCACTCCTGCGAGCCAATCGGGATATAGAGATCATCGATTGGAGTGAAGCTTCACGCGCCTTTGATTCTGCAGTCATCATTAATTGTGCGCCTGCTGATGCTATGTCTTCAATTACTAGTAATGCTCAATGTAGAGGTTTCCTTTTGGATTCTCTCTATAGCCCGTGGCCCACTCCTTTAATGAGAGTTTCTGATTCAAAGTTCTTCTCTGGTAAGGACCTATTAGTAGCTCAAGCGATTCAACAATTTGAAGTCTTCTTCGATATTTCGTTGGAGCACGATTCAACTTTCACAGAATTGAGAGCCTTGATCTAGATATCCACAGAGATCATCGCCAATCTGAAACAAGCAGGTGACTGACTATTCTGCTGGGGTGTTTTCATATTTCTTTGCTTTCGTGCTGATTAGCGCAACCGATCTAAAATTTAGGATCATTCCAAAAGGATTGAACTTAGCTCTAGTGGCCACAACCTCCACCTATTTAATGATTACTCGTAATGCGGCGCTTCTTCTTGCTTCGCTAGTAGCGTTTCTAATTTATGCCATTCTTTATCGACTTTCGAAAGGAGGAGTCGGATATGGTGACGTGCGACTGGCTCCGGCAGCGTTGGATCTTTATGCGATTACCCCAACTGGCCCACTAACAATCCATCTTCTGGCCTGGGTGCTCGCGGGTTTTCTTCTACTTCTCAAAAAACACTCTTCACCATCCTTGCCGTTTGCGCCATTTCTCCTTGCCGCCACCATAATCATCAACCATCTTTAGCGCGGAACTGAGATAATGAGCCATGCGTTGGTTAACTGGTGGGGAGTCTCATGGACCAAGTTTGGTTGGAATTATTGAAGGTTTGCCGGCGCACATTGAAATCACCTCTGAGGAGATACAGAAACATCTCGCAAGGCGCCGTTTAGGTTTTGGCCGCGGCGCTAGGCAGAAATTTGAAGCTGACGAACTGAGAATTTTGGGTGGTATTCGCCACGGCAAGAGCCAGGGTGGGCCAATCTGCCTAGAGATTGCTAATAGCGAGTGGCCGAAGTGGGAGAAGGTAATGTCTGCAGACCCAGTTTCGAAAGAGGAATTGGCGGAGCTGGCTCGGAACGCGCCCCTCACGAGACCAAGGCCGGGTCATGCTGACTTGGTCGGTATGCAGAAATACGATTTTGATGATGCCCGAGCAATCCTCGAGAGAGCATCAGCCCGTGAGACGGCTACAAGAGTTGCACTTGGTGCAGTTGCGAGAGCATTTCTCAAGCAGGTGGCAAATATTGAAGTACTAAGTCATGTAGTTCGTATCGGTTCTATTGCGTTGCCCGAGAATTACAGACTTCCTCTAATAAATCAACAAGACGCTATAGATGAAAGTCCAGTTCGTTGTAGCGACAGAGAAGTTAGTGATCAGATGGTCGCAGAAATTGAAGCTGCTCATCGCGAGGGGGATACGCTCGGCGGGGTTGTCGAAGTACTTGCGTATAACTTGATGCCCGGACTTGGTTCACATGTGCATTGGGATCGCAGGCTAGACGCTCGATTGGCAGGGGCGCTTATGGGCATTCAGGCTATTAAAGGAGTTGAGGTTGGCGATGGATTCTTGAGCGCAGCGCGGAGAGGTTCAGTTGCTCACGACGAGATTGAGAGAAATGCAACCGGTGAGATAACGCGGCGAACCCATCGTGCTGGTGGTACAGAAGGCGGAATGAGTACCGGTGAAGTGCTCCGTGTCCGAGCTGCGATGAAACCTATTTCAACCGTTCCGAAATCTCTCGACACAATTGATATGAGCACTGGGGAGGCAGCCAAGGCTATAAATCAGAGGTCTGATGTCTGTGCGGTTCCTGCAGCAGGAGTAATCGCTGAAGCGATGGTTGCGTTAGTACTGGCTGAGGCAGTCCTTGAAAAGTTTGGTGGCGATAGCGTCAATGAAACAAAGCGAAATGTGGCCTCATATCTAGCAAATCTGCCAAAGTTCTAGGCGAGATTTTCGTTATGAGCTCAAGAATCGTTCTAATCGGACCGCCCGGATCGGGAAAGACCAGTGTCGGCAGAATTCTTGCGCACGAGTTGAATTTAAATGTGATCGATACCGATCGAGAGATCGAGGAAAAGAGTGGGAAGAAGATTGGAGATATTTTCTTGGAAGTTGGGGAGTCCGGCTTTCGCAAGATTGAGCGTGAGGTAGTTCTAGATGCTCTAAATAAGGAAGGCACGGTTATTTCGCTAGGTGGTGGATCTATTCTCGATCCTCAGGTTTGCGATCAATTAACGATGGAACCGAACGTTGTTTACCTAGAGGTCTCAATTTCAAATGCGGCTCCGCGCGTCGGTTTCAACACCGATCGCCCGCTGCTTCTTGCAAATCCACGTCAACAGTGGCTCAAACTCTTCGAGGAGAGAAGAGAACGCTATGAAAGTCTGGCTCGATATCGAGTCTGCACTGATAACAAGAAAGCAAAAGAGAGCGCGTTGGAGATCAAGGAGTTGCTCGCTTGAAACCGATAAACATAAGCGCTGAACGTGAATACCAAGTTCTTTTCACGGAATCTTGGTCTGAACAAGTTCGCCCACTGGTTGGCGCGCGTCGATTCGTAATACTTACCCAAGCCTCACTACGCGATAGAGTCGTCGATGCGTTTCCCGAAGATTCCATTATCGTCACCGCCGATGGCGAGGAACAGAAATCTTTAACTAGCTTCACAACGCTTCTTGAGGAGTTTGCTAACCGTGGGCTAGACCGCAACTCGCTAATCATCGGAATAGGAGGGGGAGCGACTACTGATTTGGCTGGTTTCTTGGCTTCGACCTACATGCGGGGCATCGATTGGGTAGCGGTACCAACTTCGATCGCCGGAATGGTCGATGCTGCCATTGGCGGTAAGACTGGTGTAAATCTATCTTCTGGAAAGAATCTCGCCGGTGCGTTCTACTCACCGATTCAAGTCATCATCGACCTAGATTGGCTATCGACGCTTCCCAGTCGGGAAGTTCGCGCCGGGTTAGCTGAGAGCGTGAAATGTGGCTTCATCTCCGATTTGAAGATTCTGGAACTTTTTCAAGATGGTCACGAGAAGAATCTCGCAGAGATAGTTCGTCGATCAGTTGCCGTTAAGGCCGATGTTGTTTCTAAGGACTTTAGAGAGAGTTTCCAACGAGAAATTCTCAACTATGGGCACACCTTGGGTCACGCAGTAGAGAGAGATTCGCGCTATCAACTCCGTCATGGCGAAGCCGTTTCGATCGGAATGGTCTTTGCGGCTGAGTTGTCTCATCGCGTGTGTGGTCTGTCGAGGGATGTATTAGATCTCCATTACCAAATCCTAGAGAGATTGAACTTGCCCTGTAATTACAAGAGAGATTCATGGGAGAACTTGCTTGACTTGATGCGTCGGGATAAGAAGCGCCGCGGTAACTCAATCAGATTCGTTTCACTCACGGGTATCGGTAAGACCGATAGAGTAGAAATGGAAGCAGCTGAGTTGAAAGATATATATGAAGCCACGGTGGGAAGGTAGAATTAGCGCATGCGAGTACTAGTAATCAACGGTCCTAACCTAAAGAGACTGGACCTGCGCGAGAAGAGCGTTTACGGCAATTTTGATTACAAAACCTTGGAGAATTTCGTTACTGGCGCCGCTAAGGAATTAGGAATTGAATCTGAGATTAGACAAACAGATGATGAAGCAGAGTTAATCGGTTGGCTCCATGAAGCTGCGGATAAGAAACTGCCTGTGATTATTAACCCAGCAGCATTTACTCATTATTCGTATGCAATTAGGGATGCAGTCTTAATGCTTAAAGCGCCAGTTATTGAAGTTCATATCTCCAATCCGCTCTCTCGAGAGGAGTTTCGCCACACTTCCGTAGTTTCTGGTGTGGTTAACGGAACCATCTCTGGATTTGGTTTGAATTCCTACCGGTTGGCACTTAGCGCTATGAAGAACCTACTCGTAGATTTAGCAAAATAGCAGGCAACAGGTACCCTCCGCATCATGGCAACCACAAACGATTTGAAGAACGGAATGACCCTAGATATTGAAGGTCAACTCTGGAATGTAGTCGAATTTCAACATGTTAAGCCGGGAAAAGGTCCCGCCTTTGTTAGAACGAAGCTGAAAAACGTTCTCTCTGGCAAAGTTGTTGAACGGACATTTAACGCTGGAGTGAAGGTAGATGTTGCCATTCTGGAAAAGCGTGAGATGCAGTTCCTCTATAAAGACAATGCCGGCTATGTCTTCATGGATTCCACCACTTTTGATCAAATGACTATTCCGGAAGAGACTGTGACGGAAGCGGCGAGATATCTTCTTGAGAATATGGAAGTGATTGTTGCTATTCACGAGGGAAATCCGCTCTACATTGAGCTTCCTCCATCTGTTGCGTTGCGGGTTACTTACACCGAACCTGGTCTTCAAGGCGATCGTTCGTCAGCTGGATCAAAGCCAGCGACCGTCGAAACGGGGATTACAGTTCAAGTGCCGCTCTTCATTAAGCAGGATGAGATGATTCTTATCGATACCCGCTCAGGTGATTACCTCGGTCGAGCAAATTAAGTGAGCGCCCGCTCGAAAGCGCGAAAAGCTGCGCTGGATTTTCTCTATGAAGGAGATATCCGACGGAAAACAGCCGTATCGCTCTTGGAGATTAGAAAAGCGGAGCTGGATTACCTAATTCGAGATTACACAGAGCTTCTTGTTAATGGCGTGGAGAGTAAACGGAGCCGTATTGATGAGATTATTTCGATGCGAGCAAAAGATTGGGATCTAGATCGTATGCCTGTCGTCGATAGAAATATCCTCAGAGTTGGTGCATTTGAATTGCTTTGGGGGGAGCAAATACCCGAAGAGGTCGCGATTTCAGAATCAGTTGAACTAGCCAAAACGCTCTCAACTGAAGACTCAGCGACGTATATCAATGGTGTTTTAGCGGCTATTCGGGAGATAAAGAAGGACCTATCCCTTTAGGCGGTCGCTTTGGAGCAATAGTTCTCTAAGACGAAGAGCGCCAATTAGTTCAGCTCTAGTCATATCGGACAAGAATTGAAGATTTTCTAAGTCCTGTTTTCTGATGCTTAGAACCTCGCCATTTAAATCGCCACGCATGCTTGTAATTCGCCCCGCCAATCGAGAGATAGTCCTACTTAGGTCATCTGGAAGATTTCGAGCCAGCGCCAGTTTCTTAAGGTCCAGGATGGTGCGAAAATCCTCATTCTCGTTACGCACAGCTCCGAGTTCGGATAGGTCTGCGCCGTAGAAATCACAGAGCTCCACGGCGCGCATCAAGCTGAGATGACGTGTGCCTCTCTCGTAGGAGCCGACCACGACCGCTTTCCATTTTCCGCGGCTCTTGATCTCGACTTGTCGGAGGGTCAGTCCAGCAGCTACGCGAATTGCTCGTAACCGGGCAAGTGAACGTTTGTAATTGGAATCCATTTCGCTCCGCTCAAGAATCTGATTGCTCTTAAGGAAGCGAGGGTAGGAGTGTTTGGCGCGCTGATATTGCGTTATACACAAGAGGACCTCATGCGCTAGCATTCGTCAACCTTTAAGAGGCCGTCCAGAGAGGCGGAAAAGGAAGTGTTATGTCTATTGTTTTAGATCAGGCTGAGATAGCCCGGGCGCTTAAGCGAATTGCCCACGAGATCATCGAACGAAATAAAGGCGTCTCAAATCTAGTAATCATCGGAATTCCCACCCGAGGCTCATTTCTCGCCGCTCGATTAACAAAAATCCTCAGTTCGCTTGAGGGAGTTGAAATCAACTCAGGATACCTAGATACAACAATGTATCGAGATGACTTAAGGAACTCCGCGCCTCGCTCTCTGGGAAGAACGGAAATCCCACTGAGCGGTGTTCATGATCGCGATGTGGTCCTAGTGGATGACGTACTTTTCTCTGGCCGCACGATTAGAGCAGCTCTCGATGCGCTGTCCGAACATGGACGGCCTAAGACTGTACAACTAGCAGTACTAATTGATCGAGGTCACCGTGAGTTACCGATAAGAGCTGATTACGTAGGTAAGAATCTGCCTACAAATCGAAATGAGCGAGTACAAGTTTGCCTTTCTGAGATAGACGATCTCGACCAGGTGAAGATCGAAGGTCGAGCATGAATAGACATCTTCTCTCCATCGCAGATTTAAGCAAGGAAGAAGCTGTAAACCTCCTTGATACTGCCGCTGAGCTTGCGCGAGTTACTGAGACGCCGGTCAAGAAGTTACCCACCTTGAGAGGGCGCACAATTGTTAACCTCTTTTTTGAGGACTCTACGAGAACTCGTATTTCATTTGAGGCTGCCGCGAAGCGTCTATCGGCCGATGTCATTAACTTCTCCGCTAAGGGTTCCTCACTTAGTAAAGGGGAGAGCCTCAAGGACACCGCTCTCACGCTGCAAGCTATGGGAGCTGACGGTGTTGTGATTCGCCATCCAGCTTCTGGGGCTGCTCATCGGCTTGCCTCACAAAAATGGATGAGCGGCTGCGTCATAAATGCTGGAGACGGTACTCATGAACATCCGACTCAGGCGTTATTGGATGCATTTACAATAAGAGAGAACCTTAAGGAGCCATCGGGTGACTTAGCGGGATTAAACGTAGCCATAGTAGGAGATGTTTTACATAGCCGGGTTGCTCGTAGCAATGTTCTCCTGCTTCAAAAACTTGGGGCCATCGTGACACTGATTGCTCCACCAACCTTGCTGCCAGTCGCAGTAAATACCTGGGGATGTAACGTCAAATATGATTTTGATTCTGATCTCAATAGTTTTGACGTTGTAATGATGTTACGTGTACAACGGGAGCGAATGGAAGATGCATTCTTTCCCAGCGAGCGTGAGTATGCCCGCAGATATGGCTTGAATGCCGCACGTTTGTCGCTATTGAATTCTCGCTGCATAGTTATGCATCCAGGACCTATGAATCGTGGTTTGGAAATCTCGGCAGACTCTGCCGACAGTGATAAATCTGTAATCGTTGATCAAGTAAAGAATGGCGTAGCGGTACGAATGGCCGCCTTGTATCTACTTCTCGGGGGCGAGTGAGATGTCTATAAACTACTTACTGAAAAATCTTAAAGATGCGTCGGGAAAGCGGATAGAATTAGCGATATCGAATGGCCGATTCGTAGAAGTTAAAGATGCCGCACCAGATTCAGAAATCATCGATGGTAAAGGCTTGACTGCAATACCAGGGTTGGTAGACCTCCACACGCATCTACGCGAACCTGGAAAAGAAGATGCCGAGACTGTGCTCTCCGGATCGAAGGCCGCGGCAGCGGGTGGATTCACGGCAATTTCAGCGATGCCCAATACCAATCCAATCGCCGATACAGCTGGAGTTGTAGAGCAAGTCTTCCGTCTTGGTATTTCGCATGGCATTTGCGATGTTTTCCCAATCGGTGCTGTCACATTAGGACAGCAGGGCAAAATCCTCTCTGAGATGGGTGCAATGCGTTCATCAGAAGCAAAAGTGCGGATATTTAGCGATGATGGTCATTGCGTTTGGGATTCACTCGTTATGCGACGAGCTCTTGAGTACGTGAAAGCTTTTGATGGAGTGATTGCACAGCACGCGCAAGATCCGCGCTTAACTCATGGTTCCCAAATGAATGAGGGGGAAGTTTCAGCTGCACTCGGTTTGAAGGGGTGGCCAGCTGCCGCTGAAGAATCTATCATCGCTCGAGACTTGCTCTTGAATGAACATGTCGGAAGTCGCTTGCATATCTGCCATCTCACAACAATTGGTGGCGTTGAGCTTATTCGTTGGGCAAAAAAGCGTGGAATACAAGTCACCGCCGAAGTAACTCCGCATCATCTTCTATTGACCGATGAATTAGCGCGCTCCTACGATCCTTTATATAAAGTTAATCCACCACTTCGCACTGAGCGTGATGTAATGGCGCTACGTGAGGGTGTAGTCGATGGAACGATTGATGTAATTGCTACCGATCACGCACCCCATCCTGCAGAAGATAAGGATTGCGAATGGGCAGCAGCTGCTTTTGGAATGATCGGGTTGGAAACCGCACTTTCAGTCTCATATAAGGCGCTAGTCGAATCCGGGCTGATGAGGTTTGAAGATCTAGTTGAGCGGATGTCCGGGGCTCCAGCTCGAATTGGACGATATGAGGGGCATGGATCCCTTGCGATAGGTAATGAAGCGAATTTCACACTTGTAGATACCGCTACTAACTGGCGGGTCGAGACCCCTGAGATTCGCTCAAAGAGTAAGAATTCGCCCTACCTCGGATTGGAACTGCCAGTCACGGTAAGACATACCTATTTGCGCGGCAAGGAGGTCTTCTCGCAATGATGGTTAACGCTTCATCGGGATATCTCGTCTTAGATGACGGCACCATCTTTGAGGGCGAAGCTTGGGGCGCAACCGGGGAAGCGTTTGGTGAGATTGTCTTCACCACCGGAATGACCGGCTATCAAGAGACGCTCACAGATCCCTCCTACTTTAACCAGGTAGTTGTAATGACCGCGCCACATATTGGCAATACCGGCATGAACAAGAGCGATGAAGAATCAAGAAGAATTTGGGTAAGCGCTTTCGTTGTAAGAGATCCCTCACCGCTCGTCTCTAATTGGCGTTCGGAAAGATCTTTGGAGGATGAATTAAACAAGTATGGCGTCGTTGGATTATCTGGCGTTGATACCCGTGCCATAACGCTACATATTCGAGAACGCGGTGCAATGCGTGTTGGCATCTTTACCAAGGGAAATCTAACCCGCGAGGAGATGGTGACTCGCGTTCGAAATACTCCACAAATGGCCGGTTCATATCTTGCAGATTCGGTTTCGATACAAAAAAGCGAGGTCATACCGGCGGAAATTGGGAGAGATTTCCGCATTGCAGCCCTAGATCTCGGTATCAAATCAGCAACACCTCGAAATTTTGCCAAGCGCGGTGTTGAAACTGTTTTGCTTCCAGTCAATACCGATGTCAGCGAGATCGAACGTGGTGGGTTCGATGGCGTTTTCTTATCTAATGGTCCTGGCGATCCATCGAGGATGAATGATGTCGTCGCAAATGTGAGAAGCGTGCTAGATGCTGAAATCCCCATATTTGGCATCTGCTTTGGCCACCAAATTCTAGGTAGAGCCCTTGGTTTTGATACCTACAAGTTGCGTTTTGGACATCGTGGGATCAATCAACCCGTTTTGAACCGCTTGAAGGATCGGGTAGAGATAACCGCGCACAATCACGGGTTCGCCGTGGAGGCGCCCACCGAAGGGGAGTTCTCAACTGTTTATGGTCCGGGAGTTGTTTCACACATCTCCTTAAACGATGGTGTAGTAGAAGGCTTAAAACTTTTGGATCGACCAGCATTTTCGGTGCAATACCATCCCGAAGCAGCGGGCGGACCTCATGATGCAAATTATCTTTTTGATGAATTCGTGAAGATGTTAGGCCAATATGCCAAGAGATAATTCAATCAAGAGTGTTTTGGTGATAGGTAGCGGACCAATCGTTATCGGCCAAGCCTGCGAGTTTGATTACTCTGGCACTCAGGCCTGTCGCGTTTTGCGAGCCGAGGGAGTGCGTGTAGTTCTTGTGAATAGTAATCCAGCAACAATAATGACCGACCCAGAATTCGCTGACGCAACCTATGTCGAACCAATAACGCCTGAGTATCTGGAATCGATAATCGCTAAAGAGCGACCAGACGCCATTTTGGCAACCCTTGGTGGTCAAACCGCGCTAAATGCCGCGATGAAATTAGATGAACTCGGGATTCTGGCGAAATATCAAGTCCGTTTAATCGGCGCTGATATACCCGCTATAAAACGGGGCGAGAATCGCGAGGAGTTCCGAACAATTGTTGAAAAGGTTGGTGGCGAATCAGCACGATCGGTGATCTGTCACAAGATCGAAGAGTGTCTTGAGGCTGCCAGGACGTTGAATTATCCAGTCGTTGTCCGACCTTCTTTCACTATGGGTGGTCTCGGCAGCGGTATTGCCTTCGACGAAGCGGAATTACTACTTATCGCCGGCGCTGGTCTCCAGTACAGCCCGGTCACTGAAGTTCTTTTGGAAGAGTCGATTATTGGTTGGAAAGAGTATGAACTTGAAGTGATGCGCGATCATAAAGATAACGTGGTCATTGTCTGCAGCATTGAGAATGTCGATCCGATGGGAGTTCATACGGGAGATTCGATAACTGTTGCACCTGCGCTCACGCTTACCGATGTGGAGTTTCAGAAACTGCGGGATTTAGCAATCTCGATCATTCGCGAAGTTGGCGTAGCCACAGGCGGTTGCAATATTCAATTTGCAGTAAACCCGCGAGACGGACGAATAGTCGTGATCGAGATGAATCCCCGAGTCTCACGGAGTAGCGCTCTCGCTTCCAAAGCAACCGGATTTCCAATCGCCAAAATTGCGACAAAGCTTGCCATTGGCTATTCCCTAGAGGAGATTCCTAACGATATAACGGAGAAAACGCCCGCATCCTTTGAACCAACGCTGGATTACATTGTCGTGAAAATTCCACGATTCGCCTTTGAAAAATTTCCGGAGGCCGATCAACGGCTAACTACGACGATGAAGAGCGTGGGCGAAGCAATGGCGATGGGCAGATCCTTTCCGGAAGCACTTCAAAAAGCGCTTCGCTCATTAGAAAAAAAGGGTTCAGAATTTGATTGGAATTTCACGAGATCGAAAGAGGACTTATTGGAATCTATGAGGATTCCAACAGAATTTAGGTTACAAGAAGTTCAACAAGGCTTGGCGCTCGGGGCGTCAATAGCGGATGTTCACAAAGCCACCGGAATAGATCCATGGTTTCTTGCTCAAATCCAACTCATTAATCAACTCGCGGAAGAGCTGAAAGGTTGCGCTGATCTGAACCAGGAGATTCTCCGTCGAGCCAAAAGAATGGGATTCTCCGATCGCCAAATTGGACGACTGCGCGGGATCGATGAAAGCGAAGTAAGAGCGCTACGTTGGCGCAATTTGATTCGACCTGTTTATAAAACTGTAGATACTTGCGCTGGAGAATTCGAGGCGTTTACGCCTTACCACTATTCCTCATATGACTTAACCAGTGAGATTAAACCCAGAACAAAACCGGCGATCATAATTCTGGGAAGTGGACCTAACCGGATAGGACAAGGTATCGAGTTTGATTATTCATGCGTACATGCCTGCTTTGCGCTTAGTGAAGCAGGTTATGAAACCATCATGATTAACTGTAATCCCGAAACGGTATCTACCGACTATGACACTTCTGATCGCCTCTATTTTGAACCGCTTACCTTGGAAGATGTTCTAGAGGTGTTTCACGCCGAGGTTGCAGCCGGGCCGGTACTAGGAGTTATCACTCAACTCGGTGGACAGACTCCTCTTGGTTTAGCAGCCGGTCTAGCCAAGGAGGGCGTGCCGATAATTGGAACTTCGGTAGCTGCGATTCATAAGGCTGAAGATCGCGGCGAATTTGGTCAGGTTCTAAAGGAAACTGGATTAAACGCTCCAGCTTTTGGTACGGCCTTCTCATATATCGAGGCAAAGCAGGTCGCAAATGACATTGGTTATCCCGTACTTGTTCGCCCTTCATTTGTTCTTGGTGGTCGAGGTATGGAAATAGTCTATGACGAGGAATCGCTGCAAGGTTTTATTGAGAGAGCTACTGAGATAAATCCAGAGCATCCCGTTCTAATAGATAGATTTCTGGATAACGCGATAGAGATTGATGTCGATGCGCTATTTGACGGGAAAACTGTTTATTTAGCAGGAATAATGGAGCACATCGAGGAAGCCGGAGTTCACTCAGGCGATTCCGCCTGTGTAATTCCGCCACAATCCATTTCAGAATCAATGACTATGGAGATTTTTGCAACTACCGAAAAACTCGCTCGAGCGATTGATGTAAGAGGGCTGCTCAATGTTCAATATGCAATAAGTGAAGGTAAGTTATTTGTAATCGAAGCTAACCCGAGAGCTTCCCGAACAGTTCCTTATGTAAGTAAGGCGACGGGCGTTTCGCTCGCAAAGGCTGCCGCTTTGATTGCCTCCGGCAAGAGTATTGCTGAGTTGCGCGAACTAGAGATCTTGCCGAGAGCCTCTATTGGAACCAGTTATGGAATAGCGGTAAAGGAAGCGGTTCTTCCTTGGAATAGATTCCGTCGTACCGATGGGAAGAACGTGGATTCGACTCTGGGACCAGAAATGAAATCAACAGGTGAGGTAATGGGAATCGCGCCAGATTTTGGGAGCGCTTTTGCAAAATCACAGATGGCGGCATTTGGGGCGCTACCTAAAAGCGGGAGCGTCTTTATCTCGCTGGCGGATAGAGACAAGACACAAGCAGTTGAGTCGGCCCGATCACTGCACGAACTAGGTTTCAAGCTCTATGCAACAGCCGGAACTCAGTCCATCTTGGCTAGCGAAGGTATTGAAACTGAATTAGTCATGAAGCACTCTGAGAAAACCGGCATAGAAAACAAGTCAGCGGTTGATCTAATCGAAAGTGGCGAAATCAATCTAGTGATAAATACTCCATTTGGGCGCGATTCAAAGAAAGATGGTTGGTTTATTAGGAGTTCTGCGGTCGCAAGAGGTATCGCATGTATCACGACAATTCCAGGTCTCAAAGCGGCAGTCTCAGGAATCAAGTCGTTAAGAAATGGCCCCATCTCCACTAAGTCGCTCCAAGATTGGACCCGGAAATGAATATAAATCCGCGGGCTATCCAGAAAAGCGTTGAGGTTTTGTCAAATAAAAAAGTAGGTTCGTATCACCATATGGTTTTTTCGGTCGGTGAGATGGCGCTCCATGCCAAACCGGGAAACTTCGTAGCAATATCTGTTGGTGGGAACTCTTCGGCAATGGTGCTACGGAGAGCCTTCGCAATATATAGAGCTAGTGATCGCGGTAATTTTGGCGGGACAATCGAATTGGTCGTGGCAGCTCATGGCTCGGGTAGCCGTTGGTTAAGCGAGCGCTCAATCCACGATCGCGTAGATATGGTCGGTCCATTAGGTACTTCATTCGGCATTCCCACCGAACCAGTTAGCGCGCTACTAGTTGGAGGTGGCTATGGGTCTGCTCCACTTTTTGGGCTCGCTGAGGTGCTTAAACAACGTGGATGCCGAGTTGACATCGTCTTGGGCGCGTCAAATGCGAACAAAATTTATGCTCCATTAGAGGGAAAACGTTCAGTCAACACCATGACGCTCACAACTGAAGACGGTGGCGCGGGCGTTAAAGGAAAAGTAACCGATGTTCTTCCTCAACTAATAGAGAAGCACAGCACAGAGATCATCTATTCATGCGGTCCAATGGCGATGCTTGAGGCGGTAGAGAAAATTTCCCAACGTTTTGAAATCCTCCACCAATGTGCGGTTGAGGAATCGATGGCATGTGGAATCGGTGTCTGCATGACCTGCGTAATTCCATTGAAGGATGAAAATGGAACAATCAAGATGCAGCGAAGCTGCATAGAGGGCCCGGTGGTAGATGGAAGCAGGGTGATTTGGGGGAGTAACCGCCAAATTCCACCAGGCACCTTCGGGTCACAAGCACTTGGGATCTCGGCTCATGAATGAATTTCAATCATTTGATTTCCGCACAAAGTTTGGAAACCGATATTTCCCCTCGCCAATTTTTACCGCCAGTGGCTGTGCCGGTTCAGGTAAAGAACTCGCTCAATTCTTCGATCTCGATGAACTGGGCGCGGTAGTTACTAAGTCGATTGCGGTAAAGCCAAGAAGTGGTAGAGCTACGCCAAGAATGGCTGAAACGCCTTCCGGGATGCTCAATTCTATAGGGCTACAAGGACCAGGAATTGATCAGTTTCTAGCAACCGATATTCCTTGGTTACAAAGTAAAGGCGCTCGCGTGATTGTCTCAATCTCCGGTGAAACTGTTGAAGAGTATGCAACCCTTGCCCGCAAATTAAGAGGAATTAGCGCTCTTTATGGAATTGAAGTGAATATTTCCTGTCCTAATGTGGAGAACCGAGGCTTGGTATTTGCCTGCGATCCGGTTGCATCACGGGCGGTCATCGAAGCGGTTCGCCGGAATATTGGGGGCGACTACCCAATCATTGCGAAGCTATCCCCGGATGTGACTGACATTGTGGCGATTGCAAGGGAAGTTGTTTCTGCTGGCGCTGATGGGCTAGCTCTGATTAATACCATCCTTGGCATGGTTATTGATATCGATGCCGTTCGGCCTAAGTTAGCGGGAATTACTGGGGGGTTATCAGGTCCGGCAATACGCCCCGTAGCCGTTCGCGCCATCTATCAAATTCATGAAGCGCTTCCAAGTACTCCCATACTCGGAATGGGTGGGGTAGCAAGCGGCAGAGATGCCCTTGAGCTGATCTTTGCTGGAGCTTCCGGTGTATCTGTAGGAACTGCAACCTTTGGAAATCCCACCGCAGTGATTAAGGTAAAAGAGGAACTTTTGAGTTTGCTTCAATCAAAGGGCTTTAAATCACTTCAAGAAGCTATCGGTGCTGCTCATGTTTAAATCGCCTCTAATCCTTGCCTTGGATTCTAGGGAGATTGAGAGATGCGCAGAACTCATCGAAGAAACATCGGAATATATAGGAGTATTTAAGGTAGGTCTGGAATTTTTCTCCGCAAATGGCCCCCTTGGGGTCGCAGATCTCAAGAGGAGCTTCCCAGAAATTTCTATTTTTCTAGATTTAAAACTTCACGACATCCCAAACACAGTTGGAAAGGCGAGCACAAGTCTTCAGCATCTCAAGGTGGATTTCTTAACAGTCCACGCCCACGGCGGTTCGGAGATGATTCAAGCTGCAGTTTTAGCGTTACCCGACACGCGAATAACGGCCGTTACTGTACTTACCTCGTTGGACGAAAACACGCTTAGTTCCCTAGGAATAGAGAAGCCGGTGGAGGAACTTGCATTGCGTTGGGCTGAACTTGCAGTTAACTCCGGCGCGAGAGCGATTGTTGCCTCTCCGCTTGAAGTAAGAGCGTTAAGAGCCTTGCTCCCAAGAGAGATTTCACTGATTACTCCGGGAATCAGGCCAAGCGCTTCGGATGATGATCAGAAGCGGACCATGTCACCAAAGGATGCGATTGACGCGGGCGCGGACTTTCTTGTGATTGGCAGACCTATTACCGGGGCTGTAGATGTACGCAGTGCAGCTAGAAGTATTTTTGAATCCCTCGAATAAGTAGGTTTAATTAGCCTCATGCACCAACCGCCTAGTCTCTCCAGGGAAGAGAGGCGCGCTGCGCTATACAAGGCCGCAGAGCACCGCAAAATTCGAGCGAGGTTCAAAGAGGAAGTAAGAGAGGGAAAGCGGAATTGGCGCGAAGCACTTGATAGTTCTGATGTTGCGATTCGAAAGATGCGCGTGAAGGAGTTAATTGAATCGCTACCGGGCTTTGGCAGCGTTCGAGCAATTGCGATTCTTGATCGCGCTGGAATATCTCACTCTCGGAGGGTTCAAGGTCTTGGGGTCACTCAACGTGAGAAACTTCGAAGAGAATTGAAGGGAAGGTAGATGCAAGGTCGACTCCTAGTTCTATCTGGACCCGGTGGCGTCGGAAAGAGCACTATCGTTAATGAGCTAAAGAAATATCCTGATTTCTTTTTTTCAGTTTCTGCCACAACTCGCTCGCCACGTAATGGAGAAATTGATGGCGAGGCCTACCACTTTGTCACTGAAGTTGAATTTGAAAGAATGATTAAGGATGGTGAGTTTCTTGAGTGGGCAAATTTTGCAGGGCATAAATACGGCACTCCAGCGTTGCCTGTAGAAGCCGCTCTTGCATCAGGAAAGCATGCTCTTCTTGAAATTGAAATCGATGGCGCAAGACAGATACGCAACTCCCGTCCTGAAGCCCTTTTGATCTTCCTCAAGCCCCCATCCTTTGAGGAGCTAGAGGAGCGGATAAGGGGGCGAAAGACAGACTCAGAGGAACGGATACACGCTCGCCTTGAATTAGCCCACGAGGAGATGGCGGCTGCGCCAGAGTTTGACCATGTTGTAGTCAATCATCGAGTCGAAGAAGTAGTTGCGGCGCTGGTATCCTTAGCGGCTCGTAAAGCGTAAGAGCGTTAATATCTAACAAGGAGAGATTGTGCCTAATCTTGATGGAATTACTAATCCACCAATAGATGATTTACTTGATAAGAGTGGTTCGAAGTACAGTCTCGTTCTTTATGCGGCAAAGCGTGCCCGCCAGATCAATGCCTACTATTCACAGCTGGGTGAGGGCTTACTTGAGTATGTTGGTCCGCTAGTTGAAACCCATGTTCATGAGAAGCCGCTCTCGATTGCGCTACGCGAAATTAATGACAATCTCCTCACAATTGAGAATTTAGAGCCACAGACGGATAAGTAGATGATTACCTTCCCGCGCGGTCGTCAGGTCGTACTAGGCGTAGGGGCGGGAATAGCGGCATATAAAGCATGTGACCTACTCCGGCGCCTTCAAGATGATGGTTATGAAATCACGGTCGTTCCCACCAGTTCAAGTTTGAACTTCGTTGGGAGAGCAACATGGGAGGCGCTCTCTGGAAGAGAGGTTAAGACCGAAGTCTGGGAAGGAACGCAATCTGTTTCCCATGTGGCCCTGGCGGATTCGTCCGACCTAGTTGTAATTGCACCAGCGACTGCTGATTTAATCTCACGTATCGCTACTGGCCGCGCTGATGATCTTTTAACAACAACTGTCCTGGCGGTTAGCTGTCCCGTCTTAATCGTTCCGTCAATGCACCCAGGTATGTACCTAAATCCAGCCACTCAAGCAAACATCGAGACGCTGATTGCTCGAGGGTTTCATATCCTGGAGCCCGACACAGGTCGCCTCACCGGTAAAGATTCAGGTATCGGTCGTTTCCCTGAGACCACTCGAATCCTTAGCAAAGTGCGCGAAATCAGCGACCGTAACGCTCGCCTTATAGGTAAAAAGGTAGTTGTAACCACGGGCGGCACGATGGAACCGATTGATCCAGTTCGTTTTATAGGAAATAGATCTAGCGGGCGACAAGGTTTAGCAATCGCTTATGAGGCTTTGCGCGAAGGGGCAGAAGTTACTGTGATAAGCGGACTGACCGAGGAATATGATTTGAGTGGAATTAGACGAATAGATGTTAAAACTGCTCAAGAGATGCAGAACGTTGTTTCAGCAGAATTGGACGGCGCCGATGCGCTCGTTATGGCAGCCGCGGTGGCTGACGCTCGCCCAGAAAAGATAGAGACTGAAAAGATAAACAAGGGAGATTTAACAAATCTCTCACTAAGTAAGAATCCCGATATCTTGGCTGAAGCTTCAAAACTCAAGAAAAACAACCAAATATTTGTTGGCTTTGCTGCAGAAACTGGCGATGGAATCCGCGAGAAGGGTCTGAAGAAGTTACATAGCAAGGGCGTTGATCTGCTCTACGTCACTGATGTATCAGATGGAAAAGTTTTTGGCGAAACTGAAACGACTGGAATCTTGCTTTCAAAGCGGGGCGAGGAATGGGGCTTTCAGGCCGCGGATAAACACGAAGTTGGACGTCGAATTGTGGCAGAACTTATTCACGAACTAGGAGCTGGAAATGGCTAAGCGGTTATTCACATCAGAGAGCGTCACCGAGGGCCATCCCGACAAAATTGCAGATGCGATTTCAGACTCAGTGCTCGATTCACTACTTTCGCAGGATCCAAGGAGTCGAGTTGCCTGCGAAACTCTCATAACAACCGGTCAAGTTCATGTCGCCGGTGAGGTCACAACAAATGGCTATGCCGATGTTATGTCTTTGGTGAGAGAAACAGTATTAGAGATTGGCTATGACAGCTCTGAGAAGGGTTTTGATGGCAATAGCTGCGGGGTTTCTGTCTCTCTTGGCTCTCAAAGCGGTGACATCGCTGCTGGTGTAGATCATGCGGTTGAAGAGCGAGTAACCAAATCTATTGATCCATTTGACCTTCAAGGTGCTGGCGATCAAGGTTTGATGTTTGGCTACGCGGTAAAGGACACAAAGGAGTTGATGCCGCTTCCGATCGCTATGGCGCACCGTCTCGCAGAACGATTAACAGAAGTGCGAAAGAACGGCTCCCTTCCATATCTTCGCCCCGACGGCAAAACCCAGGTCACAATTGAATATGATGGTTTCAAGGCTCTAGCTGTTGATACCGTAGTTGTGTCCTCTCAACATGCCCCAGATATCGATATTGCGAAGAAGATGACCCCTGAGATTATTGAACAGGTCATCAGGCCGGTTCTATCGACCTTCGCAATACCATTTGATTCAATGAAAACTCTCATTAATCCAACTGGGAGATTTGTTATCGGCGGCCCTATGGGAGATGCTGGTTTAACAGGACGGAAAATCATTGTCGATACCTATGGTGGAATGTCTCGACATGGTGGCGGTGCTTTCAGCGGTAAAGACCCATCGAAAGTAGATCGATCTGCGGCATATGCGATGCGCTGGGTGGCTAAGAATGTAGTTGCTGCGGGATTGGCTGAGCGGTGCGAAGTACAGGTTGCCTATGCAATTGGCAAGGCCCATCCGGTAGGACTCTTTGTAGAAACCTTTGGAACAGAAACTGTTCCAGTTTCACAAATCTCCGATGCAGTTTTAGCTGTCTTTGATCTTCGACCTGCGGCGATCATCAAGGATCTTGATCTATTGCGCCCGATTTATAGAAAAACTAGCGCTTACGGCCATTTTGGCCGGGAGCTCAATGAGTTCACTTGGGAGAAGACTGATCGCTCCGCTGCGCTTGCTAACGCTGTAAAGGGTTAAGAATGGTGGCGGCGAAACCGCTGAAGCTCAAACGGGAGCGCGCAAAAACTGTAGTTCGTTCGGCCCGTTTTACTACTAGCGCGCAAGTTCTAATAGATCATGACATTACTCATTTGGATCAACCTTTTACATATGGGTTACCGGATGACCTCAAAGATAAAGTTACGACCGGCTCAAGAGTTGTGGTTCCGTTCAAGAGTGAAGAGAAGGAAGGCATCGTGCTAGAGCTTGTTGAGAATCAGCACTCGCCAAGCAAACCCATAATTCGAACCTTGAACCAGAACGCCTATACAGCAGAGTCATTGAAGCTCGCCGGGCAAGTTGCTTCACGGTACGCATCTTCAGTTGCAAAGATTCTTCGATACATTCCTGAAGGACGAGGAATTGGGGATTTCCGGAGTGCAAATGAGGAAAAACCTCGTGGTAAGCGGAGTTTTGAGCAGATTTCTTCCATCACAGTGAAGAGATTGAAGGAACAACTCTCGCAACATTCGAAAGCCACTTTGATTCTGGTGCCAACTGAGCGAGAAGCATCACAACTTCTTAATGATCTTAGTGAAAGCTTGAGCGCTCGTTTGGTCAAAGCTTTTTCCCGATCAAAGCCACCAAAAAGTTTCCCACTGGCTCCCATAGTTGTCGGTACTAGAGCCGCTATTTTCTGGCAGATTCCCGAGCTCTCATCGATCGTGATCTTTCACGAGAATTCAGAGCATTATTGGAGTGATCGAAGCCCTTTTTGGAATGTCCGAGATGTGGCTCTGATTAGATCGCGATTGGAGTCGCTCGATCTCCACTTTATTAGCGGATTTCCATCAATGGAAATATTTAGACTTATGGAACTTGGATATCTCAAGCACATTAAATCCTCTCGAAGGAGCTTCTTGCAACGTAGAAGAGTTCGGTGCAAACCGAATACTTACCATCAGACAATTCGAGAGGGACTAAAGACTGGGGTTGTCCTTGTTCAGGTAGCAACAAAGGACTATTCAGCGCTAGTAATTTGTAAGAACTGTCGCACCCGTCCAACTTGCGAATGTGGCTTCTATTTGAAAGTTGTTGGTAAAGCAGAATTTCTCTGTACCGCATGTGGTTTCTCTACGTTGGATTGGAGATGCAATTCATGTAGCGGCAAGGAAAAACTACTTCTGTCGAGAGGAGCGATGCGGATTGAAGAGGAGCTCGGCAAGGCCTTCCCATCTACACCGATCCATATCTCCACTGCAAATAAAGAGCTTGAGAAGATGCCTGAGACCGGGATTGTG
>JALRKE010000001.1:48951-58391 GCA_023254845.1 Candidatus Nanopelagicaceae bacterium
AACTCCGGGTATGGAACCAAGAGATGGAAACTTTGCTGCGCTGGTTCTGCTCGATGGTGAGTTACAACTTAATCGACCAACTCTGCGCGCCGAAGAACGATTATTGGACAATTGGTTCACGCTTCTGCAGTCCGCACGAGCCGATGCACCGATATTTATCGACCTTAGCCATAACAGCCTCGTGACTCAAGCAATTACTGCGGATTCTCCATTCAGATTGGCAAAGACTCTTTCGACAGAGCGCGAGAAAGTAAAATTGCCACCGTGGTATCGAATCGTGCAAATAAAGGGTGAAGAGTTGGGCTCCATCCAGGAACAACTCAAATTGCAGTTTCCTAATATTGAGGTTTCCAAATCAAAGCTTTCCCATGAATATGTTCTCCGCATTCCAGTAGAAGAATCAGAGCAAGTCATTCAGGGGATTCACGCCCTTGCGAAGTATCGCTCGGCAAGTAGAAAGGCGCTGATTTCAGTTGCCATTGACCCGCCTGATCTGTAGGCGCAAGCAATCACCGGTAGAATATTGAGGTGTCGATTCAACCAATCCGATTCTTTGGCGATCCAGTACTAACAACTCCAGCTGCGCCAGTTGTGGATTTTGATAAGGAATTGCGGGTGCTAGTTCAGGATCTGATTGAGACCATGGTTGATGCCCCAGGCGCTGGACTCGCGGCGCCCCAAATTGGAGTTCCGCTCAGAGTTTTTGTCTGGGATGTGGATGAAGCGATTGGGCACTTAGTTAATCCCTCCTTAGATCTCAGCGAAGAGATGCAAGAGGGCGAAGAAGGCTGTCTCTCGTTCCCAGAACTCAGTTATGAAACCCCAAGATCAATGCGAGCAGTCGCTAAGGGATTTAATATGTATGGCGAACCTGTCGTAGTCGAGGGGACAGCCTTTCTTGCTAGAGCGCTTCAGCATGAAACAGATCACCTAAACGGAATTCTTTTTATCGATCGGCTATCGGTAGAAATGCGCAAACAGGCGATGAAAGATATTCGCAATGCAGAATGGTTTTTGGCGTCGCAAGAAGCGGGAACTGCTCCAGAAATACGAGTCTCTCCCCACAACACTTTTGGAAAAGGTATTTAATTGAAGATCCTGTTGGCCTCGACGTCGAGGCTTGCTCTTCCTACCATTGAATTATTAGCGACGAGTAACCAGGAAATTATCGGAATCCTTACCAAGCCCGACAAGCCTTCCGGAAGAGGCTTAGAGAGTCGAGCCCAGGAACTAGTAACTGAGATAGATGGGTCATATCAATTCTTTACAGCTTCAAACCAAACAGAATTGGTGGAGGCTCTGCGTCGTACCAAACCCGATCTGGTAATTGCCATCTCCTTTGGAATGTTGGTAAAACCAGAGTCCTTAAGTATTCCTAAACACGGTTGGATCAATCTTCATTTCTCGCTCCTTCCAAAGTTTCGCGGAGCAGCTCCAGTCCAACGCGCCATACTCGCTGGCGAGAAATCCACGGGAGTGACTGTATTTGCTCTTGATGAGGGTATGGATACGGGACCCATCTATACGACGAGAGAATTTTCTATTGCAGAGATGAACGCGGGCTCCGCACTAGATGCAATGGCAAGAATAGGTAGTAATGCGGTGCTAGAGGCGGTTGAACTAATTTCAAGAGATGTAAAGCCGAGTGCTCAAATTGGTGAACCTACTTTGGCTCCAAAGATCTCTAATTCAGAACTTCAAATCTCTTTTGTTAATAAAGTTGAGGAGATCCAAAGAAAAATTCGAGCCTTCGCGCCAAAGCCGGGAGCATGGACCACGTTTAGGGGAAATCGCATTAAGTTTCTTGCAGCGGAGATTGATCGCACGGTTTCCGGAACTGCCGGTGAAGTTCTATCTAGCTCTCCTCTTCTAGTGGCGGGCGAGGATGGCTCACTAAGGATTCATCTTCTTCAAGAAGCCGGGAAGCGGATCATGACCAGCGAAGAGTGGGTTCGTGGCGCTCGAATTCAGGTTGGTGAGAAGTTTGAATAATAAAGCGGCCAAGGAGAAGAGCGCTCGTCAGCTTGCCTGGGAACTGCTGTTCGAGGTGGACAACTCTGAACTTTACAGCAATCTCATAGTTCCAAAAGCATTGAGTTCATCTAATCTTGAGGTTAGAGATAAGGCGCTTGTAACGAACTTGGTCTACGGAACTCTGCGGATGCGGGGTCTACTAGACGCGGCAATCCGTAAGCACCTAGATAGAGACATTTCAAACGTTGATCTGAAAGTTCTAACGACCTTGCGGATTGGGGCCTACCAATTACTGATTTTGAAAACTCCGGCTCATGCGGCGGTAAATGAAATAGTTGATTTAGCGAAGACTGTTTCCGGCAAGAGCGCGGCTAGTTTCGTAAATGCCATTATGCGACGACTCTCCGAGAACCTTGATTACATACCCGCCGCTACCTCGGAGGAGTTATCGCATCCGGAGTGGGTGATCAACGCCTTTAAAGATTCCCTCAAAGAAGATGAACTAGTCAAAAAACAACTAAAAGCCGATAATGAGATTGCTCTTCCTACACTGGTTTGTTGGCCAGACAAATCAAACCATGGTGAGTTGTTAGAAGCCGGGGCCGAGAAAATCCCAGAGTCTGCTAATGCCTTCTTATATAAAGGGAACCCGGGTGATATTCCGGCTGTAAGAGAGCGGAGAGCAGGGGTACAAGATCTCGGTTCCCAGATAGTAACTGAACTCTTTGTAGCAACTAAGCCAGATAATCGACGCCTACGCTGGTTAGATTTATGTGCCGGTCCAGGCGGAAAAGCTGCTTATATGGAATCGCTCCTTCCTGATGACGAATTGGTAGTAAATGAACCGAGCCAAGCTCGCGCCAAATTATTAGCGCAAGTTGTTAAAGGCGCAAAAGTTGAATCTTTTGACGGGCGTGATATTCCAGCCCAGCTTGGCGAGTTTGATCGAATCTTAATTGACGCGCCCTGCACTGGACTTGGTGCGTTACGCAGAAGACCGGAAGTTCGATGGCGTCGAACACCAGCTGATTTACGAACACTAGTTGAGCTACAACGAGAACTTCTAACGAGCGCTGCTTCAAGGGTGAAAGTCGGAGGAATCATTGGATACGCGACTTGTAGTCCACATATTGCCGAGACGAAGTTGCAGGTAAACGACTTCCTAAGGAGCCATAACAATTTCGCTCGTAAAAGTGTCAGTTCTCGGGGAGATAGCGATGGCGACTTGCAACTGTGGACCTTTCGAGATGGTACTGATTGTATGTATCTCGCTCTGCTCGAGCGTCAAAGGTAGGGAAGGTATGGTTGGGAAATGATTCGCCTATGTCCTAGCATCCTCAATGCAAATTTCGATGAACTCCCGAATGAGATTGCGAAAGTTGCGCGGGTAAGCGATCTGCTACACCTCGATGTAATGGACAACAAGTTTGTCCCAAATTTCACTTTCAGTTTTGAGCGCGCTCGAGAGATTATTGAGGGCTCTCAACTACCAGTTGATGTCCATTTGATGATAGCTAACGCTGATAAGGAAGCTCTTCCTTATCTAGATACAAGCGCAGTAAGCATCACGGTTCACTTTGAAGCGTGTGAGGATCCTTTGAGTTTACTAACTGAAATTCGCAAGCGCGGTAAACGTGCTGCTATCGCGTTAAAGCCGGGCACTGGAATCGATGAGATCAAGGATCTTCTTCCTGCCTTGGACATGATCCTAGTTATGACAGTCGAACCCGGTTTCGGAGGTCAGAAATTCATGAGTGAGGTGATGCCTAAGGTTAAAGCCGCTAGGAAGTGGCTCGATGAGGGAGGCTTCGGTGATACCTGGCTTCAAGTAGATGGAGGGATAAATCTCGAGACAATTTCAACTGCAACAAAGGCAGGTGCAGACACTTTTGTAGCGGGCTCTGTTGTCTTCAACTCTCCTGATCCTGCCGGGGTAATAGAAAATCTTCGACAACTAGCAGCTGCCGTCAAGTAAACTTCAATAACTATGAAAACTTTCGAGGAATTATGGCTAGAGCTCTCCGAAAAAGCGCTCGTAAAAGATCCTTCATCAAGAACCGTCGAGTCGCTAGCTCTGGGAACACATGGGATAACAAAGAAGGTGCTGGAGGAAGCTGGAGAAGTGTTGTTAGCGGCCGAAGCCCAAGGAGATGAAGCGCTCGCTTTAGAGATTTCCCAATTGCTCTATTGGGTGCAAGTCTTGATGCTCGATAAGGGTTTATCCCTCGAAGATGTATATCGGAGGTTGTGAACATGACGCTTTCAGTTGCGCTTCCGAATAAAGGTGCGCTTGCAGAAGATGCCACCCAGATTTTTCGCGAGGCTGGATATCGATTGCGCAATGATTCCAAAGAGCTTTCCTTCCTAGATTCGATTAATGACGTTGAGTTCTTCTACTTACGACCACGCGATATTGCAACATATGTCGCATCTAGTCAGATTGATCTTGGGGTTACAGGTCGCGATCTTCTCCTAGATAGCGGTAAAGGCGCAGACGAAAAGCTCGAGCTTGATTTCGGGCATAGCGAATTTCGCATGGCCGCCACGTCTAAGCAACTCGATTCTGGAGAGATTGGCGAGCTCCAGATCGAGGGCAAGCGAATCGCTACCGCATATCCAGGGTTGGTTGGCGATTACTTGAAGAGTAGAGCTATTAAAGCTGAAATCGTCACCCTTGATGGGGCAGTTGAGGGGGCTATAAAGCTCGGCGTTGCAGATCTCATATTCGATGTGGTCGCTACTGGTAACACTATTAAGCAAGCGGGGCTGCGGATTTTTGGTCCGGCAATTCTAAAGAGTGAGGCGTTGCTGATTGCTCGCCCAAATTTCACAAACCCTCAAGTCGATACTTTGATTCGAAGAATCTCTGGAGTCGTGATTGCTCGCCAGTATGTTCTGGTTGATTATGACATCGAGAAGAAGAATTTAGAGAGCGCCTGCCAAATTACCCCGGGGCTTGAATCCCCAACAATTTCACCATTAGCAAAGCCTGATTGGGTAGCGGTTCGGGCCATGGTCAAGCGCAGCGAAGTTCACCTATCGATGGATAAGTTATGGGCGGTCGGCGCCCGAGGAATTCTCGTAACCGATATCCATTCCTGCCGACTTTAGTCTTATGAGGTTTTCAGGATTGAGATTAAATCGGCTAGATCCTCTTCGATAGATAGCGCGGCAACCTCGCGAAGGATGGGCTTCGCTTTAAAGGCAACTCCGAAACCTGATTGTTCGAGCATCAGCAAATCATTAGCTCCATCTCCAATGGCGATAGTTTCCGCGATATCAATGCCATGAGATTGTGCAAAGAGATTGAGGTGACGGGCCTTTTCCTCGCGATCGATGATGGGCTCCTTTACCATGCCGGTGAGACACCTATCTACTACAACAAGTGAGTTAGCCACTAGATAATCTAAGCTTCTAAAGAATGGAACTCTCTCTAGTACTTGATGAAACCCTCCGCTTACTGCGCCAAATTTGATCTGATTCTCGCGACAGAAGGCACGTAATTCCAGGGCCCCGGGGGAGAGGGTTATTTGTGAAGCAACCTCCTCAAATACCGAATCTGATAAGCCCTCGAGAAATTTAACTCTCTCCATTAGCGCCTGCCGAAAGTCCAAGTCACCAGCCATTGCCTTCGCGGTTACCGCCGAGACTTCATTTTCATGTCCTGCATGTGCCGCTAAAAGATCAATTACTTCTTCACGTATTAACGTGGAATCCACATCAGAGAGAATTAGTTTGAATTTCACGGCAACTATTCTTCAATTTCTAACATGGCGATATCGAGGTTGTTTTCGGTGCCAACTCGTTCCAGATCCAATCTGATGGCCTCGCCATGTGCGCGATCATGAGCGATGAGCAGGGCCAGAATGGTTCGACCCCCGAGATCTATTCGCTGTAGTTCGATTTGTTCATAGACAAAATCACGCAATGCGGCACTTACTACTTCAGCTGCCGCCGGATTATCAGGGCCTGAAGCGACTATTAGCGCCTTGGAGGTTAAGTTCGAATTTGCAATCACCGAGGAATCCTAGAGGGCTAATTTCGTGACGCTCCGCATAACCGCATTTTCCAACTTTGCAGAAGTGTGACAGGTATCTTTCTCGGTCATGAGCGCCCTATTGAAGCTGGAGGATGTCTCAGTTCTTCGGGATGGAAAGGTCATACTAGGACCAATTAACTGGAGCCTCTCTACGGGTCAACGCTGGGTGATTATTGGGCCAAACGGCGCTGGAAAGACAACGTTATTGGCCCTCGTGGGTGCGTTGATACACCCAAGTTCTGGGTCAGTAGAAATTCTTGGAAATCGAATGGGTAGCGTTGATGTTTTCGAATTACGTCCGAGAATTGGCATCTCTTCCAGCGCTCTACAAGATTCGCTACCCACCGAAGAGCGTGTGGTCGATTTGGTTCTGACTGCAGCGTATGCGATTACTGGGCGTTGGTTAGAGGAGTACGACCTCTGGGATGAATCGCGCGCCAAGGCGCTGTTGGACATCTTCGGCGTTAGAGAGTTGTCCGAGCGGAAATTTGGAACCCTTAGCGAGGGTGAACGAAAACGCGTACAAATTGCTCGCTCATTAATGGCAGATCCTGAAATTCTCCTACTTGATGAACCGGCTGCCGGACTTGATCTAGGCGGGCGAGAAGATATCTTGGAGCGGATATCGCGTTACCTTGATGAAGAAGGAGCGCCTGCCTCGGTCATAGTCACTCACCATATAGAAGAGATCCCACGAGGTACGTCACATGTTCTTCTTCTTAGCTCGGGCGGGGTCTTTGCTGCAGGAGATATCAATAGCGTGTTGACTGAATCAAATCTAAATCAACTCTTTGGGGTTGAAATAGCCTTATCGCACGATGGTCGGCGTTACTCTGCTATTTCCAAAAGAGCGTAATCGTTGAAATGCTCTTTGAATCCATACCGACAATATGGCAATCGCATCTTGAACCGCATCGCGATTTAGTAAATGAAATAGGAAGTAAGCTCCGAGAACTTGCCGATAGAGGCGAGCGAATCTTGCCGGATAAGAAATGGGTCTTTCGAGCGCTCGAGCTAAATCCTGAGGAAGTAAAAGTCCTCGTAATTGGCCAAGATCCTTATCCCAATGTTCAAGATGCATGTGGACTCGCCTTTTCGGTTACACCAAGAAAATCCGGTCTGCCAGGTTCTCTCATGAATATTCAGAAGGAGATACTTACTGATATCGGTTTTACCAACACCTCCGATGGTGACCTAACAAGGTGGTCGCAGCAAGGCGTTATGTTGCTCAATCGCGTCCTAACTGTTACCGCAGGAGCCAGCAGTTCCCACGCTAAGTGGGGTTGGGAAGAAGTAACAGAAACTATCGCTCGAGTATGTGGTGAAAATGGGGCAATTGGAATGCTCTGGGGAAACTCCGCACGCGAACTAGCAAATTTCTTTCCACCTGAAAGGCTGGTTGAAGGTGTCCATCCAAGTCCACTCTCGGCGCACCGCGGATTCCTTGGTTCTAAACCATTCTCAAGAGTTAATGCGCTCCTGGAAACGATGGGGAGAGAAACGATTACGTGGTGAGTTTGATTCGTGAATTAGAAAGGGGCCCGGTTTCCCGGGCCCCTTTTCTTGCTAGATACTGGTACTTATCCGATCCAGGTGTTGATTGGGTCGCTCAAGAAGTAAATCATGAAGAGACCAGCAACCAGGGCTAGAAGTGGATGAATGTCCTTAGTCCGTCCTTGAAGGGCACGGATTACAACATAAGAAACAAAACCGGCGCCGATACCTACTGAGATGTTGTAGGTGAACGGCATCAAGATGATTGTTAAGAAGGCAGGAATCGCAATTCCATAATCTTCCCAATCAATCGACTTGATCTGGGTCATCATCAAGAAGCCAACGATGATTAGAGCAGGTACCGCTGCTTCATAAGGAATGATCGCAACAAGCGGGGACAGGAATGTTGTAAGAAGGAAGAGCACTCCGGTAACTACTGAAGCAAGACCGGTGCGCGCTCCTTCGCCAACGCCTGAAGCAGATTCGATATATGAAGTATTGCTAGAAACTGAAGATGCTCCACCAGCAACGGCAGCGAGGGAGTCGACGAGAAGGATTCGCTCAGCGTTAGGCGGCGTTCCATCTTTATCGTTAAGTCCGGCCTCTTGACCAATTGCTGTCATCGTCCCCATGGTGTCAAAGAAGTCCGCCAAGAGAAGTGTGAATACGAGCAAGAGTGCGGTGATCAGGGGAACTCTCTCGAAAGATCCAAAAAGATTGAATTGTCCGAGAAGGCTGAAATCTGGAGTCGCGACGATATCCGAAGGGACAGCAGGAACATTAAGACCCCAGCCCTTTGGATTTACATTCGTTCCGTCGAAGTTTGGACCAATTTTGAAAGCGCTTTCAATTGCAACTGCTAGAGCAGTAGAAACTACGATTCCAAGAAGAAGCGCAGCTTTAACTTTTCTAACCATCAAGCCGATGGTAAGGAAGAGTCCAAATGAGAATACGACAATCGGCCAACCCACTAGCTCGCCACCATCACCAAGAGTGACTGGTACCGGGCCCGCAGCAGTTCTACGTACGAAACCGGCATCAACGAGCCCTATAAGAGCGATGAAGAGACCGATACCTACAGAGATTGCGATCTTTAATTGGGTAGGCACCGCGCGAAATACCGCGGTCCGGAAACCCGTTAGAACCAAGATTGTAATGATGATGCCCTCAAGGACAACAAGGCCCATGGCATCTTTCCAGGTCATTTGCGAAGCGATTGCTACTGCTACGAAGGTGTTCAACCCAAGCCCAGTGGCGAGCGCCAATGGGAAATTGGCAACTACTCCCATGAGAATTGAGAGAACTCCTGCGACGAGCGCAGTTGCAGCAGCAATGAGTGCGAGATTGGGTGCATCTCCGCCGCCTATGTATTTTCCATCGGCATCTTTGGCAAGTCCGATGATTAATGGGTTAAGAGCGACTATGTATGCCATCGTGAAGAAGGTGACAACGCCGCCGCGAATTTCCTGACCTACGGAAGACCCGCGTTCTGAGATTTTGAAGAAGGTATCCAGCATATTCTGCCTTTCATCTCAACACTGAAGTGAGAGATCGCTAATTTTTTAACGGTGGTGGTTGCGACACCGCGTGGAGGCAGTCCACGGACTGGGGGAAGAGGTAAACCTATTTGCTACCGAGTAGTAAGCCGGGAAACGACACCAAAGGAGATTGCTACTGAGTGGCCGATGAAGAGAGCAAAGAGGGCTGTTCCTAGACCAACGGTGCCGCCCAGAAACCACCCCAGCGTGAGAACAGCTAGTTCAATAGCGAGGCGCACCCGCCCCACCCGCACCCCAGTTCGTTTATGTAGCGCTGTCATCCAACCGTCACGCGGTCCAGGGCCAAGCCCACAGGTGATGTAGAGAGCAGAGCCAGCGCCAACCATCGCTATTCCTAGAAAAACATAGGTAAGTTGCCAAAGGAATTCTGTTGG
>JALRKE010000001.1:58420-64712 GCA_023254845.1 Candidatus Nanopelagicaceae bacterium
TATCGTTCCAAAACCCGGCCGCTCTCTCAAGGGAAGCCACAAGGCAAGCACAACGGCGCTAACTAGAAGAGTAGAAGAACCAATAGATATGTTGAGTTGTCCAGAAATTCCTTGCGCGAGAACTGACCAAGGAGCATTACCTAGCGTGGATTGGATTACTAGCGAATCTCCAATGCCGAATGTAAAAAGTCCCAACGAAAGAATCAATACCCGAAATGGAGCGAGATCCCACGTGTGAGATCCGGTCCAAGGTGTCTTTGGAACTGTTTTATGAGGACGAAAGAATCTCATCCAAGAAATCACGCCGGCACTCTACTCTAAGATAGTCATATGTTCGTTGGCATTGGAACACTGATAAATGTGGTGGCAATTGTCATAGGAACGCTTCTTGGAAGGTTGTTTGGAAATCGCATTTCTTTGCGAACAAGAGATCTGCTTACTGATGTCCTTGGAGCGGTCACTTTAATCGGCGCAGCATCCGCCGTCACATCTCTTTTTAAGGATGAACTTGTCTCTGCTCTCCCAGATGGATTCCCTATTTTGATAGTGCTGGGATCGCTTATTCTTGGTGGATTACTTGGTTCATGGTTGAGAATTGAAGATCGCCTAAATGGCCTAGGGGTCACGCTCAAGAAGCGTTTTGTTACCTCAGAAAACTCCGCATCAGATGAAAATTTCGTCGTTGGCTTTGTAACCGCATCACTTATCTTTGTGATTGGCCCGCTAGCAATACTGGGAAGTATTAGCGATGGGATGTCTACTGGGATTGATCAACTATTGCTAAAAAGCATCTTGGACTTCTTCGCATCCGTTGCATTCGCTGCGAGTTTGGGATGGGGCGTTGCCTTTTCGGCCATTCCAGTAGGTATTTATCAAGGGCTATGGACAATCATTGGCTTGGGCCTCGGCAACATTCTGAGTGATTATCAGGTTCAGGCAATGACCGCTACCGGGGGAGTTCTATTGTTAGGGATAGCTCTTAAACTGTTAAAAATTAAAGAGATATCTATCGGTGATTTACTACCAGCCCTTGCTTTTGCTCCACTTCTTGCGCTTGTGGCAGCGAATCTCTAAAAAGTTTTTCCATCGATTACGAAGCGATATTTAACATCGCTCGCAACCGTCCGTTCATAAGCCTCATTTATGTAATCTGCTCTTATTACTTCAACATCACTAACTATATCTTTTTCGCCACAGAAGTTGAGCATTTCTTGTACTTCGGGCATTCCACCAATCATGGAACCGGCAACTGAGCGGCGACCATCTAATAAAGTACCGGCGCTTATGGCGTAAGGTTTTCCAGGCAAACCGATCACCACGAGAGTTCCATTTGTGTCAAGAAGTTGCAAGTAAGGCTCTAGGTCAATTTCGGCGGAGATGGTGTTTAGAACCAGGTCAAAGCCCTTCTTTAGCTCTTTGTTCCAATCATCGCCTTTTGTGTGGATGAATCTAGTAGCGCCCATCGCGATTGCATCCTTCTCTTTAGCAGGAGAGTGGCTCAGCACCGTCACTTCCGCTCCCAATGCGGCAGCAAACTTAACTCCCATATGGCCCAAGCCGCCCAACCCCATTACAGCGACGCGGCTCCCTTTGCCGACCTTCCAGTAGCGAATCGGGGAATAGAGCGTGATGCCCGCGCACAGAAGCGGCGCAACACCGGCAAGATCCAAGTTATTTGGAACCGTCACGGCATATCGCTCATTAGCCACGAAATAATTTGAGTAACCACCGAAGGCTATTGTTTTGCCATCTCGTTCTAGAGCATTGTAGGTACCAGTCATTCCCTCAGCGCAGTACTGCTCTAACCCATAGTTGCAGTTCCGGCACTTACGACAGGAATCAATAAAGACACCTACGCCAATTCGATCACCAACTTTAAATTTTCTTACCGCCGCACCGATCTCTGTTACAACGCCGACAATCTCATGGCCTGGGACCATTGGATAGAGAGCAGGTCCCCACTCTTGACGCACTTGATGAATATCGGAGTGGCAAATACCGGAATAGAGGATCTCGAAGCCGATGTCATCATCATTCAATTCGCGTCGCGAGAACTCATAAGGAGCTAATCCAGAGTTTGGATCTAGCGCTGCATAGCCGCGCACGCTTCTTGTCAATGATTTGGACATGATGATTAGTTTACGGTCTCGATAGTAAATTCGCTCTAGGAAAAGGGAAGTGGATCGATTGATTGATGACCTTCGCCGCTTGCGCGCGCAGTAACTTTTCTCATGTGATGTCTTCGGCACAAGACTTCGTACGCAACTACATCTCGCCCGCCAGTATCTCCAACGACAACTTGCTCACCTTCTGTGACCATTACTCCGTCTAGGGTTCGCGCATTATGCGTAGCCCTTTCGCCACACCAGCAGAGCGCCTCTACCTGGAGAGTTTGCACTCGATCTGCCAACTCAACTAGCCGTGCGGAGCCCGGGAAAAGCTTGGTACGAAAATCGGTAAGGATTCCAAAGGCAAAGACATCAATGCCTAGGCCGTCTGCGATCCGTGCAAGTTGCTCGATTTGGTCCGGAGCATAAAATTGAGCTTCATCACAGATGACATAATCGATTTTCACACCTAGCGATAATCGCTCAACTACGAACTTATGTAAATCCATTTCCTCAGTTACTTCTAGCGCTTCTGAAGTCAGACCAAGACGTGAAGAGATTTTTCCACTTCCAGCACGATCACGATTGGTGAAGAGCAGGCCGGCTCGGCCCCGACTCTGATGATTATGTGCGGTTTGCAGAGCAAGCGTCGATTTACCGCTATCCATTGTTCCGCAGTAATAAACAAGTTCTGCCATGGCGCTCGCTAAGTCCTCAAGTTCTAAGTAGCGAAATTATCTCTACTTCTGGATGTGTTTGGTTTATTAGTTTTCGACCTTGGAGAAAAGTGATTTCGAGGAGGAATATATGTGCCAAAGTTTTTGCCCCGGTATAGCCCACCAATTCATGACAGGCTAGCGCCGTTCCTCCAGTAGCAAGTACGTCATCGACAATGACTACATTGCTCGAGGGATCTAGTAGATCTTTGTGCATTTCCAAAGCATCAAAGCCGTATTCGAGTTGGTAATCCTTGCGGTGTACATCTCGGGGGAGCTTTCCTGGCTTTCTAACCGTCACGAAGCCTATTCCTAACGCCTTCGCCAGCGCTCCACCTAGAATGAATCCGCGACTTTCGATTCCCACTATCGCTTCAACCTTCGGGGTGATTGCCGAGATTTTTGCCGCCAACTCATCAATAACAATGGAGAAACCTTCGCCATCGGCCAGGAGCGGGGTTATATCTTTAAAAAGGATTCCAGGTTTTGGATAATCAGGTACATCTGCGATTAAGGAGAGCGCTCGCTCTAGCGATGTAGCCACGGCCGGAGCATAACCATCATTAGTGTCCGAAAGGGGACTTGAACCCCTAATCTCTTTCGAGAACTAGCACCTCAAGCTAGCGCGTCTGCCAATTCCGCCACCCGGACAAGAGACGGCATACTTTAGCCCATGGAACTTACCCCTGCTTTACGCGAAGAACTTGAGGCTGATGTTGTAACTCTCTGCCAGGAGTTGATCCGCATCCCGAGCGTTAACTTCGGAGAAGGTAAAGGCGACGAAGAGGCCGCTGCGCAATATGTTGTTGCGAAATTGCAAGAAGTGGGAATTCCTTCAAAGATTTTTGAAAGTGCGCCCAAACGTTGCTCTGTGGTAGCCGAATTGGAGGGAACCGATCCCGCACTTCCAGGCTTAGTCGTTCATGGACATCTTGATGTCGTTCCCGCAAACGCTGCAGATTGGAGCGTAGATCCGTTCTCTGGGTTGTTAAAGGATGGATGCATTTGGGGTCGAGGTGCGGTAGATATGAAGAACATGGATGCAATGATTTTGGCGGTATTCCGACTTTGGGCAAGACATGGATTCAAACCAAAACGGAAGATAGTGATTGTTTTCTTTGGAGATGAAGAGGCTGGCGGAATATTCGGCTCGCGATGGATGGCTGCGAACCATCCAGAACTTTTCGCAGGCTGTTCGGAAGCAGTCTCAGAGGTTGGTGGATTCTCTCTGACTTTAAGTACCGGTAAGAGAATCTATGCGATTGAAACCGCCGAAAAGGGTATTGAATGGATGAAACTTACCGCCACGGGACTTGCCGGCCATGGCTCGATGATTAACAAGGAGAACGCAGTAACAAGACTGGCGGATGCCATTTCTCGAATCGGCAATCACAAATGGCCACAGAGGATGACTAAAACCAACGAAGCGCTACTTCGCGCAGTCGGAGAAATTACGGGCCACAAATATGATCCAGAAAATCTAACGCCAATTCTCAATGAACTTGGCTCGATTTCACGGATGCTTGGCGCGACCCTAACTAACACCGCTAATCCATCAATGCTGGAGGCTGGATATAAAGCCAATGTCATTCCACAAAGTGCCAGCGCGGTTGTTGATGGAAGAACCATTCCTGGCTTTGAAAAGGAGCTACTTGAGACAGTTAAGGAACTTGCCGGAGAACATGTCAAAGTGGAGTCCCTTGTTTCCGATATTCCACTTGAAGTTGAGTTTAAGGGACCACTTGTCGAGAAGATGATCGATGCGATTAAGGCTGAAGATCCCGAGGGAATCCCTGTTCCATATTTGATGAGCGGTGGCACCGATAACAAGGCGCTGGCTAAATTAGGAATCGCTGGTTACGGTTTTAGTCCTTTGAAACTGCCTCCAGAATTGGATTTTCTCTCGCTCTTCCACGGCGTTGATGAAAGAGTGCCGGTCGACTCGCTTAAGTTTGGCGCCAGATCGTTACATCACTTCTTAGTTCATGCCTAACTAGCTTCTAGAGATATCGCTCCTAGAAATGTCATCTAAAGCTTGACGAACTGGTGCGGGTAGTACCACCGATTCACTGGTGAGAATCCCTCGTAGCTGAGCGGCAGTTCTCGCGCCGATAACCGATGAGGTGACCCCGGGTGCATCTCGTACCCAAGTTAGAGAAACTTCAAGTGGCGATAGGCCAAGACCATCCGCTGCAACGAACACTGCCTCGACGATTTTCCCGGCTCGATCATCAAGATATGGCTCTATGAAATTGGCGAAATGTGGACTAGCTCCTCGCGAATCCGACGGCAATCCACCTCGATACTTTCCCGTCAGCACTCCTCGGCCCAATGGTGACCAAGCTAAAAACCCAATTCCAAGCGCTGTTGCCGCTGGGAGAACTTCGCGTTCCACCTTTCGATTTAGTAGTGAATACTCGTTTTGAGTGGATGAAATTGGGGCTCTTCCAAATAGTGGATTCTGTAGCGTTGCAGCTCGAGCGGTTTGCCAACCAGAGAAATTAGAGATGCCGGCATAACGAGCTCGACCCGAGATAACGGCTAGATCGAGCGCACTTAAAGTTTCTTCTAGGGGAACGTTTGAATCCCAAGTATGAACCTGCCACACATCAACGTAATCAAGCCCAAGACGCCCTAAGGAGCGATCAAGGTCGCCAAGGAGTGAAGTTTTTGAATTATCTACAACGCGCTCGCCGGTCTTAAATGAGATTCCCGCTTTCGTTGCAATAACTAGGTCTTCCCGCGGCGCTAGTACACCGATTAGTCCTCCGAGTAAACGTTCACTATCGCCATCGCCATAGACCGCGGCGGTATCGATGAAATTTCCACCCGCATCTAAGAAAAGCCGGAGCTGTTCGGCCGCCTCGTGTTCATCGGTATCTCTGCCCCAAGTCATTGTTCCAAGGCCAAGACGGGATAGTCGCAATCCAGAATTGCCAACCTGACGCTGCTCCATGCCCTTGACCCTAGCAAGAGATAAGCAAGATAGATCGGATATTCCTCGTTACGCTTCGAACATGACCTTGATTTACCTCTTGCGGCACTGTGAATCATCGGCAAATAAGGATGGCATCCTTGCCGGAAGGACTCCGAAAATAGGTCTATCAAAGAGAGGTGCGAGGCAAGCGAATCAGATAGCAACGGCTCTATCTCAAGATATGTTTACAAAAATCTACTTTAGTCCCCTGCAAAGGTGCCGCGAAACAATTGAGCCGTTTCTAAAGAAATCTAGAAGAAGAGCGATTCCGGAGCCGCTTTTCGTAGAGATGAATTACGGCCAGTGGAGTGGGCGCAAACTCAGCGACCTTCGCCGCGAGAAACTATGGAAACTAATTCAATCAAATCCTTCGCGTGTGACATTCCCTTCAGGTGAAAGTTTTGTTGCAGCCGAGAGACGAATCAAACGGGGGCTCAATAAAATCGCACGAGCAAACCAAAAAGGCAGAGTCTTAGTGGTTTCGCATGGAG
>JALRKE010000020.1 GCA_023254845.1 Candidatus Nanopelagicaceae bacterium
AGCCGATTGGCTGCATCTGGCCCTTGGCCGACCATCAAGCGAAGCTGGCTTGCCAAGAAATTCTAGAGAAATATCAACGGCCCAAAGATATGAGGCGTGCCATTGAACATGAAGTAAGAAATCCTCACTTTAATTTTGGTCCAGGGCAGCGCCATGCAATGGAGGTTGATTACAACACGTTCCGTAAAGAGTTGAAGGTTGAATTGAAGAAGACTGGTATCAAGATTTAGCTCTCACTCCACATTTAAGAAAACCTTCGTTTAATAAGAAGTTTAAGTGAGTCCGTGGACCAGAGCGCCCATAAGACTAAAACGGGTTGAAAGAACAAGCGGATCGCACGCGCTCTATCGGTATCCAATCCAAAGGCATCTATCCCATCAAGGTATTGCCAGATGTTTCCTGGGAAGATTGCAATGAAGAATAATGCTGTTGCCAGGCCAAAAAATTGCCTGTAACGCCAGAGCGTTAACAAAGCAAGACCAAGAAGAATTTCAATAACTCCAGAAATCAAAACAACGAGATCTGCATTCACCGGTACCCATGAAGGCACTTGAGCTTGGAATTCCTCGCGGCGAGTGGTGAGATGAAGGGAGCCGGCATAGCAAAGCGCCAGCCCGAGAATTACTTGGAGGGCTTTTCGCATCAAGTGACCCTATTCTCTTTATTTTTTCTTAGGTTTTAAAAGATTGGATATTCGATCAATTATTTTTGCCGGATCGACATCGGTCAGAGCAGTACTTAACATTTTCCCAATCTCGGGTCCACTTTTTACGCCATTCAAATTCGCGATTACAGCGAATACAGACTTTGGGAGCGAAGCCGTTCTTGATCTTGGCCTTCATTACTACTTACTGATCAATAAAGTGGGTGAAAGACCAGCCCCAGATCCATGCAAAGAAGAAAACACCTAGCGGGTAGAGAATGTCGAAGAGTTCCATGAATTTAGGGTACGCCTGGAATTAAGTAATTCTGGTGAGGCTTACCAGGGAATTACTTCTCGATCTTCCCAGAGCACTCCGGTTTGATCCCCCGGGTTGAACTCTCTTGTTGCTAACCAAATCGCACTCTCGGCTCCTTGGGCTGCACTTCGCGGCGCATCAGGTCCACCCATATCTGTGCGGCTGTGATTAGGACAGATTGCATCAATTAGAAAACCACGTGATCCATGTCCAGTTTCATGCGCCAGGTTTCTTACAAGCGCATTAACACCAGCTTTGGAGATTCGATATGGAGCAAGTCCGCCAGCGTTTCCAGGGCCTGACATTCTTCCGAGGCAGGCAGAGAAGATGATTATCCGACCATCTCTAG
Source organism: Candidatus Nanopelagicaceae bacterium (assembly GCA_023254845.1). Lineage (GTDB taxonomy): Bacteria > Actinomycetota > Actinomycetes > Nanopelagicales > Nanopelagicaceae > MAG-120802. The sequence continues at coordinate 1,309 of JALRKE010000020.1, forward strand.
CCTCCGCCATCTTGCTTCCAAAGGCGTTGACAAGAGTAAATGTTGAATTCAAATTTATATTTAGGACTCGATTCCATTCCTGATCATTAGTTCTAAGTGTCTTTGCCATTTTGTCACTCATAACGCCATGAGCTAAAACAACGACTTGCGGAACCCCATATTTGGTGAGCATGGCCTCCGAAAGCGCGCGTGCTTCGGATTGGTTCTCTAAGTCCGCAATCTCGAAATCACAGCCCAGTTCAGTAGCGGTTGTGCTTGCACGATTTGAATCTTTGCCGATGATTACGACCCGATGGCCTTGATTTACCAATGCGCTCGCGACCTCTCTACCTAGACCACGGCTGCCGCCAGACACAAAAGCTAACTTCATTAGTTCTTGCTCACCTCAACTCTTTCGTAGCCCCGCAGAGTAAAGGAGTCTCTGCGTTTTGGCTCGTTGGAAAGTTTTAAGTTCGGAAAACGCTTGATTAGCGCGGGAAGCGCGATTGACATCTCAAGTCTTGCAAGAGGGGCGCCAATACAGAAATGAATTCCGCCACCAAAGCTGATGTGTGGATTTGGTGAACGCGTGATATCCATCGAATCTGGATTATCGAAGACCCTTCCATCCCGATTTGCAGCACCGAGCAAGCTTGCAATCTTCTCGCCTTCATGAATCTTTACGCCGCTTATCTCTACATCTTCTATTGCGGTTCTTTCGAAAAGTTGTAGCGGAGAATCAAAACGAAGGAACTCTTCCACGGCTGTATCACTGTGCTTCTCAGGAGCCTTGAAGAGTAGCTCTCGCTGGTCTTGATTATTAAGGAGTGCGACCATTCCGTTTCCAAAACCATTAACACTTGCCTCGTGGCCGGCATTTAGTAGTAGTACGCAGGTTGCGATGAGTTCATTAGTAGAGAGGCGCTCACCCGCCTCTTCGACTTGAGCTAGTTCAGAGATCAAATCGCTCCCAGGATTGGATTTTCGAGTGAGCATTAAGTCATGAACATATTGCGAGAATTCAGCCGCTGCTTTTCTAGCTTCTTGTTGTACGGCCTCGGAGGGAGAGACTTCATACATCTTTACGATTGCTTGAGACCAAGGACGCAATAAATGTTCCTCTGATCTCGGAAAGCCTAAGAGTTCGGCGATGATTCTCACCGGGAGTGGTTCTGCGTAATTTGAGATCAGATCAAAAGTGGGACCTGAGGTGGTTAACTCAGTTAACAGCTCGCCAACAATCTCTTCAATTTTTGGACGGAGCGATTCGATTCGATTCCTATTAAAAGCCTTTGAGATAAGGCCACGCAGGCGAGTGTGTTTTGGCGGCTCACTCTCCAAGATGGATTCAGAATGTAGCCAATTAAATGTCTTCCAATCAGCCACTGGCTCTCGATCAATGTAGATTCGACCAAGGGATTTATTTCGCAGTACCTCGCTTGCATCTTTATGGGTAGCGGCAAGGTAGATACCGAGATCTTCATGCCAGATTGGCTTCTCTTCAGCTCTTAAGCGCGCAAGAAATGGATAAGGATCCGCGACGAATACTGGGTCCTTTAGGTCAATCATCATTTAAGTATAAGAGTAATCTTCTGGCCTATGGCAGTTGATAGGTCTAGGCGCGAATCACACTTTCCGGCAATCGAGAAGAAATATGGCGAGCCGATGAGTTATTGGTTTACCCAAATGAAGAAGGTCTCGGGTAAGAAGTACCCAGAGCAGATGGCCTTTCTTCAAGAGAACTATGGCTTCTCTCGTGCTCATGCAAATGCGCTGGTGATGTTTTCGCGGGGATCGACCTCCTCGCGGCGACACGAATCACCTAAGGATTACTTTGCGACCTTGGATAAGGAAAAAGCAAAGACAATGAAGAAGATCTTCAAGATAATCAAGGCTAAGTACCCAAAACTAGAGTTGGTTATCGCTTGGAATCAGCCAATGTTGAAAGATGAAGATGGATATGTCTTTGGTTGCTCCGCCTCCAAAAACCATATAACCATCGCCCCTTGGGATCCTAAAGTTCTAAAGAGGATAGCTCCGATGCTGGAAGGCTATGTAGTAAATAAGAAGACTATTCGTGTGCCTTCAGATTGGGAGGTTGATGAAAAGCTTTTGATCGAAATGGTTAAGACTTCAATCTGACTATTAATCGCCTCTTCGCTTCTTTGCTAGACGCCAGTGATAGAGATACAGCGGCCCGGCAACCAATAATGTAGAGAGTGATGTAACTATAGATTTAACCGCGGCTCTTCGATTTTGATCAATAAAATTCTGACGTACTTCTTCAGCACTTAAAGCGCTCTCTTTGGGGACGTTATATGGATCGAAGTAACCAGGGTCAGGCCAAAGCGCATCAACGACGCCCCGGACGATGGCAACCAATGAGAACAGGCAAATAAGAATTGTTATTAGTGAGACCGCGTAGATATATAACGAATACCAGTCAATTCCCTCAGAGCCTTGTTGCTTTCTCTTGGGCTCAATTGGTTCTTTGCTCTTTCGCCTTGCAGCCATACGCCGATCATCTCACGCAAGGTCTACCAATCCAATTGCTGTTCTATCATTTCCCCATGAAGTTACAGAAAATCATCTTGTACTATGGCTTTGCGCCCGTGGCTGATCCAGAAGCGCTTCGCTTATGGCAGACAACCCTCTGTGATTCTCTCGGCTTAAAGGGCCGCATTCTCATTTCGCGCCATGGAATTAATGGAACTCTCGGCGGGGATATGAGTTCCCTTAAGAAATATGTAAAAGAGACCAAGCAATACCCAGGATTTAAGAAGATTGATTTCAAGTGGTCAGATGGAACTGGGAACGACTTTCCAAGATTGAGCGTAAAGGTCCGCGATGAACTTGTCTCCTTTGGGGTCGCTGATGAGATTAAGGTTAATAAAGAGGGAGTTGTTGATGGCGGCAAACACCTAACCCCCGAACAAGTCCACGAATTGATTGATGCTCGCGGTGAAGAGGTTGTTTTCTTTGATGGCCGAAATTCTTACGAGGCGAAGGTTGGGAAGTTCAAAAATGCCGTGGTCCCAGATGTGAAGACAACAAAGGACTTTTTGAGCGAACTTGATAGTGGAAAGTACGATCACCTAAAGAAAAAACCGATAGTCACATATTGCACTGGCGGAATCCGCTGCGAGATTCTCTCTAGCGTTATGAAGAAGCGCGGCTTTGAAGAGGTCTACCAAATCGCCGGAGGAATCGTTAGATATGGTGAGAAGTTCGCCGATAAAGGTTATTGGGAAGGCTCTCTATACACCTTTGATGGCCGAATGACCGTTGACTTCTCAGATGAAACTAAAGTGATTGGCGAGTGTGATCTATGTGGTTCGCCAACGAAGTCATTTACGAATTGCGCAAATCAGTCTTGCCACCAACTCTATTTGCTTTGCGGCAAGTGCCTATCGGACCCGGTGAATCTTGAGTGCACTCATGTCGCGTCGGAAACTCTCTCCAGCTGATAACAAGTACAGCCGCGGCGTAGTTGCGGTATGTGCTGGTTCCAAGAAATATCCGGGAGCAGCAATTCTCGCTGTCGGTGGAGCGCGGAGTGGAAATGCGGGTTATGTTAAGTACCTAAGCAGCAACGCTGCTTTGATTTCACAGATAATCTCAAAGTTTCCCGATGTTGTCCCAATTACATCCCTTACAAAAGAACGCGTTGATTCACTACTTGTGGGACCAGGAGCAAGCACTCTTGCCTCTATCCCCGATCTACCATTAGTTCTTGATGGAGCCGCCATCGCTAAAGTCAAGACCTTAAAGAAACGAAATTCAGTCACTGTTATCACGCCACATGAAGGCGAGTTAAAACACCTAGGAGTTAAATTCAATGGCTCCCGTGAAGAGATTGCCAAAGCTATCGCCGCAAAGTTTGGTGCGATTGTAGTGTTGAAAGGGAATGGAACAGTTGTATCGGATTCAAATCGGACTGTTATAGATCGAATTGGTGGTCCAGAACTATCGAGCGCTGGAACTGGGGATGTTCTTGCTGGGCTTATTGCATCTTTTTTAACCGCCATTAAAGATGGAGGCCATGCATTTGACCTCGTCTGCGACGCAATTTCGTTACATTCAAAAGCCGGGCGCCAAGCTGCGAAGAAATTCACATCAGTCACAGCGCTAGAACTCCTTGAAGAGCTCCGTCACGTTTGAGTGACCCCGGGGGCAAGTGATTAGATTGCGATATGTCTGAGATTCTCCCCAACCCAGAGCGCGGTAAAGAGGTATTTGATTTAGATCGAAAGTACGTCTTTCACTCTTGGTCTGCCCAGGGACAGATTTCACCTCTCCCGGTAGCCGGCGGCAAAGGTTCATACTTCTGGGATTTTGAAGGTAAGAAGTATTTGGATTTCTCTTGCCAACTTGTATTCACAAATATCGGATTTCAGCATCCTAAAGTCATTGATGCAATCAAGGCTCAAGCAGATGTACTAACAACAGTTGCGCCCCAAGTTGCAAATGATGTGAGAAGTGAGGCCGCAAAGAGAATCGTTGAACTCGCCGGTTCGAAATTCGCCAAGGTCTTCTTTACCAACGGTGGCGCAGATGGAGTCGAGAATGCCATTCGAATGGCGCGCTTGTTCACTGGACGCCATAAAATTCTCTCCTTCTATCGTTCCTATCACGGCAACACCTCAGCAGCTATCTCGGCAACCGGAGATCCGCGGCGTTGGCCAAATGAATTCGCTTATGGCCATGTCCATTTCTTCGGTCCTTATCTCTACCGAAGCGCGTTCTGGGCAAAGAGCGAAGAAGAAGAGTGCGCTAGAGCGCTTGAGCATCTTGAGAACACAATTATCTTCGAGGGTGCAAAGACAGTCGGAGCGATACTTATTGAATCGGTAGTCGGCACCGCCGGGGTCTTGGTACCGCCAAAGGGTTACTTGGAAGGCGTCCGTGCGCTCTGTGATAAGTACGGAATTCTCTGGATCGCTGATGAAGTAATGGCTGGTTTTGGAAGAACTGGAAAGTGGTTTGCCTATCAACATTCATCGGTTGAACCAGATCTAATTGTCTTCGCCAAAGGTGTGAACTCCGGTTACGTCCCACTTGGTGGCGTAGTCATCTCGACCCCAATATCTGAGTCATTTAACGATCGAGTGTTTCCGGGCGGACTCACCTACTCCGGACATCCACTCGCCTGCGCCGCTGCTGTGGCAACAATCGATGTGATGAAAGAAGAGAAGATTGTGGAGCAGGCCGCAGAAATCGGTGAGAAAGTCATCGGTCCAGGGCTACGGGAGTTACAGAAGAAACATAAGTTGATTGGTGAAGTGCGTGGCCAAGGCGTTTTCTGGGCGATGGATCTTGTAACTGATCGCCTCTCGCGAGCACCACTTGCTCCATATGGAGGAACTAGCGCTGCGATGACTGAGTTGGTCGCTGAATGCAAGAAGCGCGGTCTTATGCCATTTACAAACTTCAACCGTATGCATGTAGTTCCGCCCTGTAATGTCACTGAAGCTGAAGCCAGAGAAGGAATTGCAATCATTGATCAAGCGCTAACCAGTATCGCCAAGTACTACGAGGGTAAGGATTAATCTTGAGCTCAAAACGAATTACCCATTACATAAATGGCTCGACATGGAGCGGAAGCGCTCAGCGAAGTGGAGATGTATTTAACCCGGCAACTGGTGAGTTAAGCGCAAAGGTTGATTTCGCAACGGCGGAAGTTATCGATGAAGCGGTAGCTGCAGCCAAGAGAGCTTCTGTTGAATGGCGCAATACCTCACTTGCAAAGCGCACCCAAGTTTTATTTGCTTTCCGAGAGATCGTTAATGCTAAGAAGGAAGAGTTAGCTAAGGCAATTACCCTTGAACATGGCAAAGTCTTATCCGATGCGCTAGGTGAAGTTACCCGTGGCCTTGAAGTTGTTGAGTTTGCTTGTGGAATCCCCCATTTGCTTAAGGGTGGATATAGCGAGGGCGTATCTACCGGAATCGATGTCTACTCAATCCGCCAACCGCTTGGGGTCTCCGCGATCATTTCGCCATTTAATTTCCCAGCGATGGTTCCAATGTGGTTCTTCCCAATAGCTATAGCAACCGGCAATGCCGTAATTCTCAAGCCGAGCGAGAAGGATCCAACTCCATCGCTATTGATGGCGACATATTGGAAAGAAGCAGGACTTCCCGATGGCGTATTTAATGTGGTGCATGGCGATAAAGTCGCTGTAGATCGCATCTTGGAGCACCCTGATATCGCCTCCGTTTCTTTCGTCGGTTCTACCCCGATTGCCCAATACATCTACGAAAACGGCACAAAGGCGGGTAAGAGAGTTCAAGCACTTGGCGGGGCAAAAAACCATATGTTGGTTCTTCCTGACGCCGATCTTGATCTCGCTGCCGATGCCGCTGTAAACGCTGGATTTGGTTCTGCCGGTGAGCGTTGCATGGCGATTTCTGCGCTAGTTGCAGTCGAGCCAATTGCTGATGATTTAGTAAAGAAAATCTCAGAGCGAATGGCCATATTGCGAACTGGCGATGGAAGCGCTGGCGCAGATATGGGCCCTCTTGTTACCTCAGTACATCGCGACAAAGTTTCATCTTACGTAGATGCTGGTGAACGCGAGGGCGCAAAACTTGTTGTTGATGGCCGCAATCCGAAAGTCGATGGTGCTGCCAACGGTTTCTGGTTAGGTCCAACGCTCTTTGATAATGTCACTAAAGAGATGTCCATCTATACCGATGAAATCTTTGGCCCAGTTCTCTCTGTAGTACGGGTAAAAAGTTATGACGAAGGGCTAGCGCTGATTAATTCTCACCGCTACGGAAACGGCACTGCGATATTTACCAACGATGGTGGCGCAGCACGTCGATTCCAAAATGAAGTGAGCGTGGGAATGATTGGAATCAATGTCCCAATCCCAGTCCCAACCGCGTACTACTCATTTGGCGGCTGGAAGAGTTCCCTCTTTGGTGACACTCATGCCCATGGAACTGAAGGAGTTCACTTCTTCACTCGCGGAAAGGTCGTCACAAGCAGATGGCTTGATCCAAGCCATGGTGGAATCAACTTAGGGTTTCCCCAGAATCGTTAACTCTTCTTTACGAAGTACTCCATAAGTTCATTTACCGGGGTATTTGCTAACTTGTCGTAGTCAAGGGTCAATCCAGCAATCTTCTCTTGTTGAGCTTTATCAAAGATTCGAGCGAGATTAGTTCGATATTTCTCTATTAGAAGAGGAATCCCTTCATCCCTACGGCGCTTATGGCCGACCGGATATTCAATTGCGATCTCATCGACCTTACTTCCATCCTTGAAGTAAACGGTGACCGCATTTGCAATCGAGCGCTTTTCTGGGTCGTGATAATCCTTTGTGAATTGTGGATCTTCAACACAGAACATCCGCTCTCGAAGCGCATCGATTCTTGGATCAGAAGCAATCTCATCTTCATAATCGCGCGCCGTTAGGCGACCAAAAATGAGCGGGATAGCAATCATGTATTGGATTGTGTGATCACGATCAGCGGGATTTCTTAGCGGGCCCTTCTTATCAATGATTCGAATACATGCTTCGTGCGTTCTAATCTCAATCCGTTCAATATCGGCCTCACTCTTACCGCGGGCAAGCATCTCTTCGTGGATTTTCAAAGCTGCTTCAACAGCTGTCTGGGCGTGGAACTCAGCCGGGAATGAGATTTTAAAGAGCACGTTCTCCATCACATAGGAGCCATAAGGGCGTTGGAATTTGAACTTATTTCCCTTAAAGGAGACATCGTAAAAGCCCCAGATCTTTGCAGAGAGCGCAGATGGATATCCCATCTCACCTGTCTTAGCAATTAGCGCAAGACGGACTGCGCGTGAAGTTGCATCTCCAGCGGCCCAAGATTTTCTCGAGCCAGCATTTGGGAAGTGGCGATAAGTGCGGAGTGATTGGCCATCTATCCAGGCAAGTGAAACTGCGTTCAATATCTGTTCGCGAGTAAGTCCAAGCAATTTTCCAACTACTGCAGTTGATGCGACTTTTACCAAGATTACATGATCTAAGCCGACTTTATTGAAGGAGTTCTCAAGAGCGATACATCCTTGGATCTCATGAGCCATGATCATCGCGTTAAAAACATCGCTCATCATGAGCGGCTCTCCACCATTTGCGACAGCGCTTCGGGAGAGCCAATCCGCTACCGCAAGAATTCCACCTAAATTATCGGAAGGGTGGCCCCACTCAGCAGCCAACCAGGTGTCATTGAAATCCAGCCATCTAATTGCAGCCCCGATGCTAAAAGCCCCCGCAACCGGATCTAATTCATAATCTGTTCCAGGAACTCGAACTCCATTCTCAATTCTTACCCCCGGAACAACCGGACCAAGGAGCTTTCGGCAGGCTTCGTACTCGAGTGACTCTAAGCCGCAACCAATAGTGTCAAGGAAGCAATACCATGCTGTTTTCTTCGCTAACTCTGAATCAATCTTGTAGTTAAGAACATAGTCGACGATATCGACCATCTCTTGATCAAATGGCAGATCCGACTTGGTGAAATTCGATGACATCTAGCGATCCTCCAACTTCACAAATTCTCTATTTTCTGGGCCGACATAGTTTGCACTAGGACGGATGATTTTGTTGTCACGACGCTGCTCAATAATGTGACCTGCCCAACCTGTAAGGCGAGCAAAGATAAAGATTGGTGTGAAGAAAGAGGTAGGAATTCTCATCTCTTTATAAGCAACTGCTGAGAACCAATCAAGGTTTGGGAACATTTTCTTCTTATTCCACATCACACTCTCAATACGTTCTGCGATTTCATAAATACCGCGGCCGCCGGAAAGTTCCTTAGCAACGCCCTTGACTATGGGGTTTCGCGGATCGCCTACCGTATAGACCGGATGGCCAAAACCAATGATTACTTCTTTCTTTTCTAACCGCGTAAGGATGTCCGCTTCAGCTTCATCCGCTGTCGAGTATCGCTCTTGAATCTCAAGGGCAACCTCATTTGCACCACCATGTTTTGGACCTCGTAGCGCGCCAATTGCTCCGGTGATACTTGAATACACATCCGAGCCCGTTCCAGCAATTACCCGAGCTGTAAATGTGGAGGCATTAAATTCATGCTCGGCATAGAGAATCAATGAAATATGCATCGCTCTTACCCATGAAGGGTCAGGTTTCTTCTCATGAAGAAGCGTTAGAAAATGCTCTCCGACGCTTTCGGCGTCACTCTCTAACGAGATTCGCTTGCCGCTATGTGAGAAGTAGTACCAATAGAGAAGCATTGATGGCGTCGATGCAATTAGGCGATTAGCTACTTCAATAGCTGACTCGTCGCTATGCGGATCTGGTTCTGGAATCTCACAACCAAGCGCAGAGACTCCCGTGCGAATCACATCCATTGGATGGGCGTTCTTTGGAATGTTCTCTAGGATCTTAAGAGTCGAGGATGGAAGAGTTCGAAGAGAGTTCCACTTATTCTTATAGGAATCTAACTCCAGAATATTGGGCAACTTTCCATAAAGGATAAGAAAAGCAACCTCTTCGAATTCGCAATTCTCAGCAAGATCCTTGATGTCATACCCAAGGTAGTGAAGTTCATTTCCATTTTGGCCAACTGTAGATAGAGCGGTATTTCCGGCTGGAACGCCTGATAGGGCAACCGACTTCTTAGTTTTGAACTCGCTCATTCCCCGCGCTTCTCGGCCTGGAAGTTATCTAGCGACTTCTCGTACTCGTAATAGTTGATCCGCTCATATAGCTCTTCGCGAGTCTGCATCTCGCCCAAAACCGACTTTTGGGTACCTTCTTTACGAATCACTTCATAAACGTGTTCGGCGGCCTTATTCATGGCCCGGAATGCAGATAACGGATAGAGCGCCATAGCGATGCCTGCGCCTCTTAATTCATCTAGAGTGAAAAGCGGCGTTAATCCAAACTCAGTTATGTTGGCAAGTACTGGGACTTTTATCTCAGTAGTAAAGCGCTTGTAATCCTCAAGAGTTCTAATGGCTTCAGCAAAAATCGCATCGGCGCCAGCTTCGACATATGCCTTGGCGCGAGTAATAGCGCTATCTAAACCTTCGACAGCTACTGCATCAGTTCTTGCGATCAAGTAGAAGGAGTCGCTTCCTCTTGCAATAACCGCCGCTTTGATTCGATCCGTCATTTCAGTAGTTGAAACGACCTCTTTATTTGGGCGATGGCCACATCGCTTCGCACCGATTTAGCGATCTAATAGTTCTCTGGATATTGAAGGCCGATGGTCCAAAACCAGTATCGACATCAACTAGAAGCGGTAGGTCACAGACCGCAGTAATTCTCCGAACATCTACAAGCACATCTTCTAAAATCGTAATTCCTAAATCAGGAACACCTAAAGATCCCGCCGCAACACCGCCGCCAGAGAGATAGATGGCGCGATAACCAGCGCGCTTAGCAAGAAGAGCATGGTTTGCATTAATCGTTCCGATTATTTGTAGCGGAGATTCACTCTTTAGTGCGGTGCGGAACTTTTCACCAGCTGAGCTCACTTCCTCAACCTATCACTCAGTTCGCGCTTTACGCGAAGAAGATCCAAGGCAGCGAGCGCGCTGTCATATCCCTTATCTTCCTTACTTCCGGCAACGCCACTTCTTGCTAAGGCTTGTTCCACGGTATCGACGGTGAGAACTCCAAATCCAATTGGTTTATCTAATTTAAGCGAGACTTGCATAACGCCATCGGTTACACCTTGGCAGACATAATCAAAATGTGGCGTCTCGCCTCTAAGCACAACACCAAGCACCACAGCGGCGTCAGCGCCAGCATTTAGAGCGAATTGGGCAGCGAGCGGAAGCTCAAAGGAGCCAGGAACAAAAATAGTTTCGGAGTCGGCTATTCCAGCTTCTTTCAAGGCGCGCTTTGCGCCCGCAACTAGCGCATCACAAATCTCTTGATGCCAGCGCGCTGAAATAACTGCAACTTTTGAACCAGCTAGCGAAGGAACTTCTACTTTCGGAGCATTTCCTGACATTTAGGCATCCTTTCTATTCTCAGCTAAAACATGACCTAGCCGTTCACTCTTTGCTTTCAAATAAGCGAGATTATGCGGATTTGGCGAAACTACTAGAGCTTGGGTTTTTACAGTGATTTTGGAATCTTCTAGGGTTTTTACCTTGGCTGGATTATTTGTCAATAGAACTACATCCTTAACTCCGAGATCATTCAAAATTTCAACAGCATCCTGAAAGTCTCGCTCATCAATTCCGTGGCCGAGGGCTAAGTTCGCATCCACGGTATCAAGCCCGTCATCTTGGAGTCGATACGCACGAATCTTCTCACTAAGGCCAATTCCTCTTCCTTCATGTTCGCGCAAATAAATGATTAACCCAGAACCTTTTCGCTCAATCGCTTCCATCGCTCCAGCTAATTGATCACCACAATCACAGCGCATTGAACCTAATACATCGCCAGTTAAACATTCGGAGTGAATTCGGACCAACACTTCTCTCGTACTTAAATCACCAAAGGCCATAACCGCATGGATAACTCCACCTTGGCCCAAGTGAGTAGCGATCTTCCACTCGCCATTTGCTCTTGGTAACTTCGCCCATTCAAATTTCTCACTTGCCCTCTTGTTGGATGGCGCCAATGATTTGGAAAGTTCCTCGATTGTTACCATCGGGATCGAGTGCTCATGCGCGAAGTTATAGAGCGCTTGGCCGCGCATCATCGAGCCATCTACATTTACAAGTTCGCTTATGACTCCAACCGGAGCAGCCCCGGCTCGATAACACATCTCAACAACGGCTTCAGTGTGACCACGTCTAGCCGCAAGCCCACCTTCATGAGCAATCAACGGAAATATATGCCCGGGGCGGATGAAGTCCTCAGCGTTAGAGGCTGAATCGGCTAGAGCGCGAATTGTGTTGGCTCGTTCTTGTGCGCTAATTCCAGTAGTGACTCCATGCTTAACATCTACGGTGACCGTGAAGGCAGTCCGCTTTGTATCTTGATTCTGCTTGACCATCAAAGGAAGGTGCAGTTGGCGCGAGCGCTCCTCGGTCATTGCCACACAGATCACGCCGGAGGTATAGCGGATCATGAAGCCAATTTTCTCCGTGGTCGCAGCGCTGGCGAGCAAGAAGAGGTCGCCCTCATTCTCACGATCTGCATCATCGGTAACAATCACAAAACCGCCATTTTTAAAGGCCGCAATTGCCTTATCTAATTCACTTTCCACTCTCTTCACCTCGATTCATGAGGCGCTCTACATACTTAGCAATTACATCAACTTCAATATTTACCAAGTCACCGCTCTTCTTCTCTGACAAATTAGTCTTTGCCAGCGTTTCTGGGATCAACCAAAGAGTGACTGCCTCGCCAACAATTTCGCCAACTGTGAGAGAGACTCCATCAACGGCAATTGAACCTTGATTCACAATGTACTTAGTTAGCTCCTCTGGAATCGAGAGCACAAACTTGTTCCACTTCTCTCCAGTTGAATTCTCTTTCACAACCCCAACGCCATCGACATGGCCCTGAACGATATGGCCACCAAGTCTTGAATCAGCTCGAGCAGCTAATTCA
>JALRKE010000021.1 GCA_023254845.1 Candidatus Nanopelagicaceae bacterium
AAGAAGCGCATTTTCTAGCGAGCCTAAAGTTTCAACATCAAGATCATTTGTTGGCTCATCTAGCAAAAGTAGGTTTCCACCCATCTTTAACGTGAGCGCTAGATTCAATCTATTTCTTTCACCACCAGAGAGAACTCCAGCTGCTTTCTGTTGATCCGGACCTTTAAACCCAAAGGCTGAAACATAAGCGCGGCTAGGCATCTCAACTTGGCCAACCTTCATAAAATCCAATCCATCTGAGACAACTTCCCAAAGCGATTTCTTAGGATCAATTCCGGCACGGGATTGATCAACGTAAGAAATCTTTACCGTCTCGCCGACTTTGATACTTCCAGAATCAGGCTTCTCTAATCCAAGAATCATCTTAAATAAGGTGGTTTTTCCTGCGCCATTTGGACCAATAACACCGACGATCCCATTTCGTGGCAATGAGAAAGAGAGATTGTCTATCAACAAGCGCTCACCAAAGCCCTTACTTAAATTCTCTACATCAACAACAATGTTTCCAAGGCGTGGTCCCATTGGAATCTGAATCTCTTCGAAATCAAGCTTCCGTGCCTTCTCAGCCTCTGCAGCCATCTCTTCATATCGAGCAAGACGCGCCTTTGATTTAGCTTGGCGACCCTTTGCGTTCTGGCGGACCCAATCGAGCTCTTCGGCTAGACGCTTGGCCCGCTTTGCATCTTTCTGGCCTTCAATCTTTAAGCGCTGGGCCTTTGTATCCAAGTAAGTGGAGTAATTGCCCTCATATGGGTACGCGCGACCACGATCTAACTCAAGAATCCATTGCGCGACATTGTCCAAGAAGTAACGATCGTGGGTAATTGCAACAACGGTTCCTTCATACTTTGATAGGAATTGCTCTAACCAGAGTACAGACTCGGCATCTAGATGGTTGGTGGGCTCATCTAGAAGTAATAAATCAGGCTTCTGTAATAACAACTTACATAGAGCAACGCGACGTCGCTCGCCGCCCGATAGCACTTTTACATCAGCATCCGGGGCAGGGCAACGGAGCGCATCCATCGCCTGTTCGAGCTGCGAATCTAGATCCCAAGCATTCAAGTGATCTAATTTTTCTTGCAAACTTCCCATCTCAGCTAAAAGCTTGTCGTAATCTGCATCTGGGCTTGCCATCTCTTCAGATACTTGATTGAAGCGAGCGAGCAAGGCAATAGTTTCAGCAACTCCTTCTTGAACATTTTCAAGAACGTTCTTTTCTTCATTAAGCGGCGGCTCTTGAAGAAGAATTCCAACGCTATATCCAGGAGTTAGGTAAGCCTCACCGTTTGATGGTTGCTGTAACCCCGCCATCATCTGTAGGACCGTTGATTTACCAGCGCCGTTAGGGCCAACAACACCGATCTTTGCTCCCGGAAGGAACATGAGCGTTACATCATCAAGTATGACTTTGTCACCGTGCGCTTTGCGCACCTTCTTCATCGTATAAATGAACTCTGCCACGAGGCGAAACCCTATCGCTTCAGTGCTCGGTAGACTTCTACCAACAATTGCGCCCGTAGCTCAGTCGGATAGAGCACCCGCCTTCTAAGCGGGTTGTCGCAGGTTCGATTCCTGCCGGGCGCGCTGGTCGTTTGTTTGTTGTTAACTGAACCTAAGTAATGTTGAGGCCATGGCACGTAGTGACGCCGCCTTTTCGGACGTAATTCTCTCGGGCGGAACCGGGAGAAGTGGGACAACCATTATTGGAAAGTTGTTGTCTCGCCATTCAAAAATCGGACTATCTAGGCCATCAGAAATCAAGATGCTGACTTCCGGAAATGGACTACTTGATCTACATCTAGGTCGACGCGTGGGATGGCTAAAGAGTTTGCTTGTCACGGACCGCCTTCATCTCGAGAGATTTCACTATCGCCTCAATAACGACTGGTGGAAACGTGATTCTAAAGTTGGTGAAATTGCCGGATTGATTCAGGGAATAGAAGCAGAGGAATTGGGCGAGCTTTATCGCGCGTTAATGAGGAATTGGAAAAAGGATCGAAAAGCAGCTCCCAGAGAATTCTTTAGGTCCTTTGTTGATTCGCAAAAGAGAGTATCTGGAAAAGATATGTGGATTGATACGACTCCTGTCAACTTATTCCGGGCACGAGAATTATCAGAATTTCTACCAGGTGTCCGCTTCATTCACATGGTGCGAGATGGAAGAGATGTTATCGCATCTGTTGTCCGCGAACACTGGGGACCTAAAACATACGAGGAGGGATTAATCTGGTACCGACGACGTATGAGACGTAACTTACTGAACACTAATCTACTTGGAAGTAGAGTCCTCACAATCTCTCTTGAAAATCTCGTCATCACAAATAGAGATGAAACTTTTAATAAAGTCCTTAACTTTTTAGAAGTTTCCAGCGAGTCGAAAATTGAGCAGTACTTCAATAACGACGTGCTTGCGGAAAAAGTACGACAAGGTAGATGGCGTGATGAAGTGGAGGATGTCCACAAATTCAATGAAAGTTACTTCAAAATAGTTTCTGAGTTGAAGGATATTGATCCAAACGTTCCGCTTGCGTCATGACGGATAACAGCTGATCCATCAATTCGATAGGCCTTGAGCGCGATTTGTTCTCTTTTTTGCATATAAATATCACTAGACCCAAAGAGGACATGTTCAAAACGCTTATCGCTCTTAATAAATCGGTTACAGAAATCAATATCGAGGGATTGCGTGAGAGTTACTGCTGTCTCAGGTGTTATCGCCTCTTTGTGGGGAAAAATGGTGCGATAGATAAGCCCTGCAAATCGTAGTAGTGAATTAGCAAATCTTCTAATAGCGTAACCGATTCCTCGTTCGATAGCAGATTGCGCAAGAAATCGTTGATACCGCATTCGCTTGAGAATCAGAGAGGAGAAGTTGTCATTAGAAAGTATCATGACCATGGAAGCAATCTCTTTATCGCCATTGAAATTTTTAATTCTCTGGCACATCTGGGTCAGTTTGGCTCTAGTCTGAACATCCAGTAACTGAGTTGCCTTTGCTTCTATCTCAGATAACGACTCATTATTGGCAAAAAGAGTCAACTTATAATCTTCGCACCACTTAGCTCTTGCGACTTGATCATCAGTACCCCGATTGTTTGCTATTAGCAAAGTTGGGATTTGGGCCGGTATGACTTCATGCACGGAGTTGTATCCGGCCGCGCAAACAATGGCATCAAATGCGTGTATAACATCTGCTAGCGGAAAGTGGCGAATCACCTTTACTTCTACTCCGCGCGGTAATAGAGATTCACCTCTATGACTTCTTGGTTCTTTTACCATGACTATCTCAATATCCGGCCACTTTGATAATCCCTTAAGCACAGCGCTAACCCGATCGTCTAAATCTCTTTCACCAACACCCAATTGCACTAAAACTGTCGTCTTCTCTTGATTCAAGCCAAGTGTCTTGCGAGCGAGCTCCTTTGTGAGAGTTCTCTTAGGGTCATAAAGCGAAACTGGTGAAGTTAATACCGCTTCATCTCGTTCCTTAGTTGGACCCTTGTCATATTCTCGAGCAACATCTCCTGGTTCAATCACATAATCCATTAATTTTGATTGGAGCGAGAGCGCAATCCCTTGGGGTTTTTTCTGCCACATACCTCTTCGAATCCAGATGAAACTTACGTCAGGACGTCGAAATTTTGCAGCCAAAATTCCGGGATACGGAACAACGCCATCGAACGTCACGACCTTGGCACCAGTTTCATCAATCAAAGCGGATATTCGATCTCGTAGGTAGTCATCCCACTTCCGCCGACCCATTAACCCTTTATCGCGCCCGGGAATAAACTCACATTCGATTCCAATAGACGTTGCCACTTCTACTACAGAGTAGGCCATGGAGAGAATTACCGGACGAGCTTCATCCTTGAGTTGGCGAGCAATCGCACTTGCCCGGATCAAGTGGCCGGCGCCCACTCCATTACTCGTAATCATGATTACAGCCGGTTTCATCACTTCGGCAACCTAGAGAGGCGAAGTGAAATCGCCTTGGAGCGTTAGTAAACGGCAGGCAAACAGGGATTAAGCATTCAACTTTTAGAGATTACGGCCCATTCACGACCACCCAACTTATCGTTCACTTCATGTTTACCTAGTAGGAAGAGCATTACGCCACATATGCAACCACTGAGTAACGTGGATTCATCTTCCTATATAGATCGTGAATTGAGTTGGCTGGACTTCAATAATCGAGTTTTGGAATTGGCTGAGGATAACTCGTTACCACTTTTGGAACGAGTGCGATTTATGGCTATCGTCTCCTCAAACCTAGATGACTTTTTCATGATTAGAGCTGCATCCGTTAAATTGAAGGTTGAATCTGGTTTGGGTTCCATAAACCTCTCGGGGTACACACCTCTACAACTCTTTGAAGCCATTTTGGAAAAATCAAAAGTGCTAGTGAATCGACAGAATGAACTATGGCACTCCATTCTTCTTCCTGAATTAGCCCAAGAAAATATTCATATCGTTAAGTGGCACGATTTAACACTCTCAGAGCGCGAATATGTAAAGCAGCTCTTTGATGCATCAATATTCCCGGTCCTCACTCCCTTAGCTGTAGATCCAACTCGGCCATTTCCCTATATATCCGGTCTCTCAGTGAGCCTGGCAGTTCTGGTACGGAATCCTAATTCCCGAGAAGAGTTCTTTGCCCGAGTTAAAGTGCCAAATACGCTTCCTAGATTTGTTGTTACCAACGCTCAGGTAAATACTCGTTTCATAGCGCTCGAGGAAGTTATCGCCGCACACCTCGAAGAGCTGTTCCCAGGAATGATGATTGAGGATTATTTCGCCTTCAGATTGACTCGTAACGAAGACTTGGATCTAGAAGAAGATGAGAGCGATAACTTGCTTGAAACTATGGAACAGGAACTTCAGCGGCGGAAATTTGGACCACCGGTGAGGCTGGAGGTCGACGATGATATAAAACAAGATTTATTGGAGCGACTTATCTCTGAACTCGAAATCACAAATCGTGAGGTCTTTAAGAATCGTGGCCCTCTCGATTTTACCGGGCTCAACTTCATCGCAGATCTCGATCGCCCAAAACTCAAATATCCCCCTTTTCGGGGTGTACTTCCTCTGCCATTTCCAGAGCTAGCAGAAGCGGATGCTGACGAGTTCTTCAGCTCCCTGAAGCAAAGTGAAGTTCTCCTACATCATCCATATCACTCATTCTCCTCGACAGTTGTTCGATTCCTCGAAACCGCTGCTACCGATCCGAACGTTTTGGCGATTAAGCAGACTCTTTACCGGACTTCTGGTGACTCTCCCATTATCGAAGCCCTCCTTGAAGCGGCAGCGGCGGGCAAGCAAGTTTTAGCAGTAATTGAAATTAGAGCTCGCTTTGACGAATTAGCCAACGTTAGATGGGCAAGAAAACTTGAAGAGGCTGGAGTTCATGTTGTCTACGGGTTGATGGGGCTAAAGACACACGCGAAGCTCTCGCTGGTTGTCCGTAAAGAGAATGGTCGCTTGCAACGTTATTGCCACGTTGGAACTGGAAATTACAATCCAAAAACGGCACGCTTGTATGAAGATTTCGGAATCCTAAGTGCCGATGCAAGACTCTGTGAGGACCTCTCGCGGCTCTTTAATCAGCTCTCTGGATTCGTTAGAGAAGAGAACTTCGAAAGACTCCTAGTTGCGCCTAAGGGATTGCGGAGGGGGCTTTTGGAGCGGATTGATCGAGAGATCCAAAATGCTAAGTCAGGCAAAGTTGCTAAGGTCAGACTCAAGTTAAATGCACTCCTTGATGAAGAATTTGTGAATGCGCTATATGAAGCATCGAATGCTGGAGTAAGAATTGAAGCAAATGTTCGAGGTATCTGCTCAATCAAACCTGGAATCGCGGGCAAATCGGAAAATATCACGGTGCGCTCATTCTTGGGACGATTTCTCGAACACTCAAGAATTTTCCATTTCCATAATGGAGGCAATGATGAGTATTGGATTGGAAGTGCCGATCTAATGGATCGTAATCTCAATCGCCGCATTGAGGCGCTCGTCCGTGTTGAAACTAGGGAGCATAAGTCCGAGCTCAATGGAATTCTGGATTTGTACGCCGATCCGGGCATTTCACACTGGTCTTTGAATCAGGATGGCAAGTGGATTCGCGTCCTGGAAGATAAAGAGGGACGACTTGACGATTTGCACAGCATCTTGATGGGGCGCGCCCAAAATGACTAGCGCTGAGATCTTGGCCGCCGGAACTTTGCCCTGGCGTCGAGATGAATTTGGTCAAGTTGAAATTGCTCTTGTGCATCGGCCAAAGTACGACGACTGGAGCTTTCCGAAGGGCAAGCTAGAAGCTTTTGAGAACCCAACTGCATGTGCATACCGAGAAACGCTGGAAGAGACTGGATTTGAGGTTCGATTTCATAACTTCTTGGGTGAAGTCTCATACCAAACTCCAGATGGGATTAAACGGGTTAAGTATTGGAGCGCAAAGTTCTTGCAAGAGAAGGGGAAACCAAATCCTTCAGAAGTCGATCAAGTACTTTGGTTTAACCCAGCAGTTGTGCGAGAAAAACTCAATCGAGATTCAGATAAAGAAATTTTGGATCGTTTCCTCGCTACTGATCTTGACTCAAAAGTTCTCATACTCTTACGCCATGCAAAAGCCGTTGCCCGGGAAGAGTGGCAGAACGAAGATCTCGATAGACCACTAGCAACTTTTGGCGAACAGCAATCTAAGCGACTGATTAGCGCACTAATCCCATACTCGATTAAGGAAATCCACTCCTCCAGCGCTGTCAGATGTTACGAAACGATAAATCCGCTTGCGCGTGCACTCTCGCTAGATTATTTCTTCACAGATTCCCTAACTGAATTTGTCTTTGAAAGAAATCCTTCTCGAACACTAAAGTACATAGATAGATTGCTTGAAAACGAACATACAACGTTAATTTGTGGCCACAACCCAATTCTTCCAAAGTATCTTGCCGAGAAGTACTCACGCCAAGGTTTTGAAGTATCAGAAGCCGCTTTGAAGCCGGGCGAAGCCTGGATACTTCATCACATCGGCAAAGAGGTCATTGCAGTTGACCACTTACCCGCACCAATTATTGCTTGATCCAATCCAGCCACTTCAAAACAATTCCTTCGCGGAGCGCCCAGGGGCATATCTCCAAAGATTCAATATCCATGCATCGCATCACGCTCTCGGCCACGAATGCGCCAGCAACAATCTGTCGAGCACGGGACTTAGAGACTCCAGGTAATTCGCTGCGCTCTTCCTGATTCATCTCTGAGAGCTTGGGAAGAATCTTTCTTAATCCATCAAGTTCCAATGAGCGACCATCACCATCAGCCCAATCTCCAGTTAAACGAGCTAGCGTACGTAAAGTCTTACTAGTTGCGATTGCGCGATCAGTATCTTGATGCCGAAGCATGGCTGGCAAGACTTCGGACAACTGTGATTCGACATGGTCCCGGAGGTTTCTAATCGATCTCTTTGTGAATGGGTCGCCCTCGAGGTGGCTCTTCGTTAGCCGCGATGCTCCGAGCGGTAGCGAAAATGCAATGTCGGCAGATTCATTTACTCCAACCGCCATTTCAAGTGAACCTCCACCTATATCCACGACTAGTAGCCGTCCGCTTGACCAGCCATACCAGCGACGGGCAGCCAAAAAGGTTATCTGTGCTTCTTCTTCTCCGGAGAGTACTTGTAGATCTATATCAAATTCAGAATTCAATTCAGCAATAATCTCGCCACCGTTTCGAGCCTCGCGTAAGGCAGAAGTTGCAAATGGAAGAAGTTCATCAGATTTAACTTTTCGTGCTTCTGCTACACACTCTCGTATTGCACTTCTTAGTTGCTTAACGCCCTCAAGTTCGATGACTCCTTCGGCGTTTAAGAATTCAGAGAGCCTTAAATCTATTTTCAAATTAGTAGTCGGATTTGGGCGAGCTCCAGAAAATGCATCTACAACTTGTAGGTGAACCGTATTTGATCCCACATCGAGGACACCTAATCGCACCTCCCAACTCTACATTTTTCCCGCCGGAAATGATTAAGGGCCGGAGCCATTTCTGCTCCGACCCTTAATCGAGTTACTTAGTTAATTACCCCCTCGAAAGCAATTAACCAATACGTGCGATGAGTCGCTTATTGAAGTCATAAAGTGGGCCATCGATTACGGCAAACTCAGTCTGCGGGAATCGCTTGGCGCACTCATCCAAGATAAAGGTCATAAGCGTCTTTACTGCTGCTGCCTTCTGCTTATCTTTGTAGTTCGTTAGAACTAAAGCATATGAAGTCGAGCCGAGTAGGTAAGCCTGTGGATTAGTGGTCTTGTAATCCAAGTTCAGAGTTCCATTTGACTCATTGAAGGATGCGGAACCAAGGAAGGCTGAAACACCAGCTGCGCCTGGATCGACTGCAACGTCAGCATTATTGAACAACTTTGCAAATCCAAGGTTGTTCTTGGTTGCGTAGTCCTTCTCTGCGTATGTGATGGCGCCTGGAGTCTTTGCAGCCAACGCAGCGACTAACTCAGAACCCTTAGCGCTTTGAATCTTTCCAATGTTTTCTGGGGAGTCAATGTTTCCTGGGAATGCTGCATTAAATGCGTTGTTACCCTTTTTGCTCCATACCGATGGCACAGCCGCATTCAAATAATTCGTGAGAATTCCAGAAGTTCCAGATGAGTCTGAACGGTAAATGACGACGATATCTGTCTTTGGTAGACGTGTATTGATTCGCTTCTGTGAGAAACGCTTTACGACCGGATTTCCCTTAGCATCCTTTTTAACAACCTGTGTATATGTGGTTTCTCCACCAACAGTCGTCTTTGTCCGTACTGTCTGGAAGATTGGAGTCTTGACAACTCGGCTGTTATCTGCCTTGATCGCCGGATCATTCCACTTTGTAATTTCACGCGCGAGGATCTTTGCCAGCGTCTCAGGTGAGAGATGTAATTGTCCACGAATTCCAGGGATGTTGTAGAGAATTGCAACGGGCGCTGCTACTACTGGAAGATGAATCATTCCAGCCGGCGCAGTTGATCCGGTGTGAGGCGTATCTGACCAACCAAAGTCAAAATCGCCCTTATCGATACCTGAACGACCCGCACCAGAACCTAGTGAGTTGTAGACATAGCTATCGCCTGTGGCGCGTGCATATTCTGCTTTGCATGCATCAAGTATTGGGTTTGCAAATGTTGCGCCGCCGCCGACAAGATTTACTGCGTGGGCAGGAGCTGCAATTAGAGAGAAGGCTGCTGCAACTACTGCAATTTTAGAGAGTACTTTGCGGACCACTTTGGTCTCCTTTTCATTCGCCTTGTAGAACGTAAGAGAAACCTAGATAAGGGGTAGTAACTAAAGAGATGTACCGGCTAAACGAATCGGAAACAAAAGGTGAACAATTGGATTTAGCCGAAACGCCCCGTAACGTAGTTTTCTGTCCGCTTATCTTTAGGATTGGAGAAAATCTGACTCGTTGGCCCAGTCTCTATCATCATCCCGGGGTGGCCATCGGCTAAGAAGAATGCGGTGTAATCCGAAATTCGAGCGGCCTGTTGCATGTTATGTGTGACGATTATTACGGTCATGGTCTCTGAGAGTTCGCGGATTGTTTCCTCAATCCTTAATGTGGAGCCTGGGTCTAGCGCAGAACAAGGTTCATCCATCAATAGAACTTGAGGATTTACCGCAAGTGATCTAGCGATGCACAGTCTCTGTTGCTGCCCACCAGATAGCGATCCTCCGTGAGCGCCTAATCGATCTTTAACCTCATTCCAAAGGCCAGCGCGAATTAGGCACTCCTCCATCAATTCATCTTTATTGTTCTGCTTTAGCTGGGCTAATTTCAAACCAGAAAGCACATTCTCACCGATTGTCATGGAAGGGAATGGGTTTGGCTTTTGAAAAACCATGCCAATCTTCAAGCGAATCTTCGTAACGTCAACGCCAGATGCATAGATATCTTTTCCATCCAATAGAACTTCACCGGCCATCGCCGCAGTCGGGATGAACTCATGCATTCGATTTAGAGTTCTAATGAAAGTTGATTTTCCACACCCGGAAGGACCGATAAGGGCTGTCACAGTTCCGGCAGCAAAATCTAGGGAGACGTCTGCTAGAGCGTGATTCTTTCCGAACCAGGCATGCACACTGCGCGCTTCAAGACCGGTACCAAGCGCATTCTTGCCTGGCGCCCGATTGGCATTTCCAGCGGCGATGCTTGCCAGCGATGATGGATTCACGTTTTCTGTCACCTTTATCTCCTAGTCTTCCCCAAACGTCGTGCCGAAAAGAACAAGATCATTACGAGCGCTAAGAGAACCAAAATCGAAGCCCATGCTCGAGCATTTGATTCAGCCGAACCAGAGATCAGCGCCTTCCAGATAGCAAATGGAATTGAACCCATTACGCCATCAACGGGATTCAAGTTGGTAACATCACCACCACCGGTAGTAAAGAGCAACGGCGCCGTTTCGCCCGCGATACGAGCAATTCCAAGTATTATTGCAGTAATAAGCCCACTCTTTGCGGCTGGGACAACCACCATTGCCACAGTTCGCCATTGAGTTGCGCCTAGAGCAAGTCCTGCCTCTCTTAAATCTTCAGCAATCAATAACAGAACTTCCTCAGCGGTTCGGGCCACCGTGGGCAACATCAATATCGCAAGAGCGAGAGCTCCCCACAAACCATTAAAACCTCTTCCCGAGCCAGAAATTATCGCCGAATAGATGAAAAGGCCCGCAACAATGGAGGGAACTCCACTCATTGCTTGAACTAGAAAACGAATCAATATAGACCCTGGGCCACGTATCTCAGTTAGATAAATAGCTGTTGAGATACCAAGTGGGACTGAAACTAAAGTTGCAATAATAATCATGATAAATGTTCCAACAATTGCATGGAGTATTCCGCCGACATTTAGCGGATCATTCACGCTCGCCAGACCCATGTCGGTAGTGAAGAAACCTACATAAATCCCCTTAGTGCCACGTATAAGCACTGTTCCTAGAATGCTAATCACCGGGAATACTGCAAGTAAAGCAAGTGAAGTAATTATCGACGCAACTGCAGCATTCTTCGCCGCCTGCGTACCTCTACTGCGACCTGCAAGTAAAGTAGAGACTGCAGTCGTACATATAACCGCGCTAGCAAAAGCTCCCAATTTTCCAGCAAACCCAGTAAATTCGACCAACGCCCAAGTGCCCAGAAGTACTACTAGTACCCCAAGATAAGTTGGAATTAAGTCACGCTGCTTTGGTCGCCATGGTTTCTGTGGCTTTGGATAAGTCAAGGTCGCCGTACTCATCATTATCGACCCTGCTTCACGGTTCGACTTACCAAGAGGTCGGCCAACATATTCACAAGAAGTGTAAGCAAGAAGAGAATCAAGCCAGCAGCCATCAACGCCTTGATTTCCTCGGCTGAGGCTTCACCGAATTTAAGGATAATCAATGAGGCAACGTTTCCGCCGGCTCCAAGAAGTATCTGGAAATTAGCCTGGAAAATAATATTTAGCACCGTAAAGACAGCGACGGTTTCACCCATAGCTCTTCCCAATCCCAGCATCGCTCCGCCAACCACGCCGCTGTATCCAAAGGGAAGGACTACCGCACGAATCATGGTCCATTTGGTGGCGCCAAGTGCATAAGCAGCTTGGATTCGATCAAGCGGGGTCTGCGAGAAAACCTCTCGCGCAATTGAGGTAACAATCGGAATGATCATGATTGCTAGAACTAATCCAGCGATAAATGGCGACCTTGAAAAGAAAGGTGTGGATACATCAAATAATGGAATCCATCCCAGATATTTATGGAGGAGCTTTGCCCAATACTCGCCACTCGGCATCAGTACATTGAAGCCCCAAAGCCCAAAGAGAATCGACGGGAACGCTGCCATTAAATCAATAACGCCAACTAAGAATCCGCGAATAGCGGTTGGTACATAGAAATTCAAATAAAGTGCCGCTGCAATTGAAATAGGAACTCCAATTGATACGGCAATTAGCGCTGTAATGATCGTTCCAATCAACATTGCGCCAATTCCATAAACGGAAGGATCTTCACCAGTGGATCCATCTGAATTAATTGAGGAATACCACTCATATCCAGTAATGAAGGAGAGTCCTTCTCTAGCCAAAATCTCAAAACCGCGAAGCCCCAGGAATGTTGCGATTGCAGCGAGAATGACAAGGGAAGATAGGGCGCCAGTAAATATGACTGCTCGAAAATCTTGTCTGAGGTTCTCGGTTTTGTGGTTATGACGCGTGGTGTTGGTACGGTAATCCGCTTCTCTTCAGCCAAGGTCACGGCGCGATACTGCTACCAACCGCGGCGAAGGGGGTTGAGTAATGGTTAACAGAAGGTGAACGAGCCGTGAAATCTCACCTTCCTCATGCCTGCCCCTAGCCTTGCCTCATGGCTAACGAGAACCCGCCTCTAGTCTGGGTTGATTGCGAGATGACCGGGCTAGATCTTGATAAAGATGCCTTGATTGAGATTGCTGTCCTTGTCACTGATGAAAACTTAAATGTCCTTGGCGATGGAATAGATCTCGTTATACATACAGCGACAGAAACGCTAGATGGCATGAGTCCCGAAGTAAGAACCATGCATACCGAGTCTGGGCTCTTAGAGGAACTTAAAGATGGCGTCCAAATGAGTTTTGCCGAGGAGAAGATCCTCGAATACCTATCGAACTTCACTTTAGCCGGTAAATCCCCCATTGCTGGAAACTCAATTGGCATGGATCGAAACTTTATAAATAGAGATATGCCAAAGCTCGGAGCTTTCTTGCACTACCGATCGGTGGATGTCTCATCAATAAAGGAATTAGCGAGAAGGTGGTATCCAAAAGTTTACTTTGCCGCCCCAAAGAAGACTGGTAATCACCGAGCCCTTGGAGATATTCAAGATTCAATCGCGGAAATGAAGTACTACCGCGAAAACATATTCATCTCAAACACCTAATCGATTTAGCACTTCCACAATAGTTTCATCCTCACTAAAGAAAGTACTTGAGAAATCTAATTTTGGTTTTATTGTGTTCGCTAATCTAAAAATCAAATGCCCAGCGCCTTCCTGATCACCCAAAAGTAGCAATACAAAAGTCCGCTCTCCCATTCTTGCTAACAGATCTCCACCGCGCAGCTCGCTATTCAATTTACGGGCAGAATTGACCAATTCATCATCAGTCATCTCTGGTAATCGAATGGCAATAACCGAGAGCGGTTGACTTTTTCTATCGGCCCAGGACTTAACGCGCTTAGCGCTCTCATAAAAGTGAAATGGGGTCATCAAGCCCGTCAATTTGTCATAGATCAGCTCGCTCACTCCCCAAGGCTTCACTACCGTCAAGAGCTAAATAAGTGATTTCTCATCCCCTATTCTTCGGATATGCAGATAAGGAAATGGGCCGCCGCTTTCGCCAACCTAGAGGCGTTATTCCTCCTATCTCTGGCCATCTATCTCTTCGCAAGATCTGTTACCTCTGATGTCGAGGAGTTGGATGCGGTCATTGCCGAAATTATTTTCCTTATCGCAGGAGCTACGGGGCTTTTCTTCGCAGGGCGAGGAATTCTGCGCGGGAAGAGATATGGAAGAGGGCCGATTGTGATGGCAAATCTCATTGCTCTTGGAGTCGCTTATTACATGATTGATGGTGATCGAATCTCATGGGGAATTACGCTCGGTGCTGTCGCAATTACTACTGCAGGACTAGCAATTGCAGCGATTCCTCACCGAATTGGGGGTAATGGCTC
>JALRKE010000022.1 GCA_023254845.1 Candidatus Nanopelagicaceae bacterium
ATCCTCCCAATGTGCCAGGACACCGGTACCGCAATCGTCATGGGAAAGAAAGGACAACAAGTCCTCACTGATGAACGCGATGAAGTTACTATTTCAAAAGGTATTTATGACGCTTTCACCAAATTAAACCTCCGCTACTCACAGCTCGCTCCGGTCACCGTTTGGGAGGAGAAGAACACCGGCAATAACCTTCCCGCCCAAGTTGAGATCTACTCGGATTACGAACACGCTGATGAATACAACTTCCTCTTTATAGCTAAAGGTGGCGGAAGCGCTAACAAGTCATTTCTCTATCAAGAGACGAAGGCAATTCTCAATCCCAAGACCTTTATGGTCTGGTTGGAGGAGAAGCTCCGTTCACTCGGAACTGCGGCATGTCCTCCCTATCACTTAGCTATTGTGATTGGTGGAACTAGCGCTGAATTCACCGCAAAGACAGCAAAGCTCGCCTCCACAAAATACTTGGATTCACTTCCCGCGACCGGAAATGCAAAGACCGGAAGAGCCTTTCGCGACCCAGAACTTGAGAAACAAGTCTTCGAGCTCACCCAGAAGTTAGGTATCGGAGCTCAATTCGGCGGAAAGTATTTCTGTCACGACGTTCGAGTTATCCGCCTTCCAAGACATGGCGCTTCCCTTCCTATCTCAATCGCGGTTTCCTGTTCTGCCGATCGCCAGGCCAAAGCCAAGATCACAAAAGATGGCGTCTTCATTGAGAAGTTGGAGGTTGATCCAGCCCACTTCCTTCCAGAAACGACTGATGAACATCTCGACGGTAACGTCGTTCGAGTCGATCTAAATCGCCCGATGGCGGAAGTCACCAAAGAACTCGCAAAATACCCCGTGAAAACACGGCTTTCGCTCACTGGAACCCTTGTTGTGGCCCGCGATCTCGCACATGCCAAAATAAAAGAGGTGATTGACTCAGGAAAAGAGATGCCAGAGTACTTTAAGAAGTATCCCGTCTATTACGCAGGCCCGGCAAAAACTCCCGAAGGTTATGCATCTGGTTCCTTTGGCCCGACAACGGCAGGACGAATGGATTCCTATGTAGATCAATTCCAAGCACTTGGCGGTTCACTTGTGATGCTTGCTAAAGGAAACCGATCTAAACAAGTTACTGAAGCCTGCAAGAAACATGGTGGTTTCTATCTTGGCTCAGTAGGTGGCCCCGCAGCTCGCCTTGCCAAAGATTGCATCAAGAAGGTTGAGGTGTTGGATTATGAAGAGCTGGGTATGGAAGCGGTCTGGAAAATTGAGGTTGAAGATTTTCCAGCATTTATCGTCGTTGATGACAAGGGGAATGACTTCTTCGCTGAAATCAGTAAGCCGCTAACAATCGGTAACCGGCCAAGCGACGCTTTTTAAATCAACTGCTGAATTATTAGTTGAATTTCTTTAGTAGTAACGTGAGCGCTTAAATTTAGCTAGCGCTTTACAAGGTGTTTCATAGCGAACATCGATGTAATGAAGTCCCCAACGGATCTGGGTGACCGGGTTGGTCCGCCAATCAGTGTGGATTACATCCATCTTTGCCGCAGGTAGCGCTTGTGGGATTCCATGAGCGCCGGTGCGCGGATTTCTTGCCCGATAATTCCAATTACTCTCTCGAGTCCAGAGAGTGTTCAGACAGGAGAACTGGTAGCTTCCCCAACCGTATTTTTCCTTGGCGATATTCGCTGCAATCTTCTTGGCGCCCTTTGGGGTTCTTGCCTTCTCAACCTGCTGGACCATTACCGAGACCATCAACATATCCATCGACCTTACGGCGGTGGCATCGCTCATCTCGATCAGAGTTGGGAGCTCCGGGCCGCTCTCCTCCGGAGCGTTAGCCTTGAGGTTGGCGCTGGATTTAGCGGGTGCAACCGCAATCGCTACCTCTTCAATCGGAAGCTGGGCTGAGGCCCCACTAATGAAGGCAAACTCCATGGTGGCAAAAAGGGAGATAGCGGCGATCGCCGAAGCCATTAATGGCCTAGCCATAAATGACCCGAGGGCTCTCTTTCGCAAGCGTCTACCTCCTCTTTCGAGGTTCGTATGTTGGGGGAATCGGTTAGTAACCGGCCGTAAGGGTGACAAAGGGTGACGGCACCCGCAAATCTAAACAGGCGCGTGGCGGAAAATAATGAAATATCACAGGATTTGTGGATAGGAAAAACGCAGTTCACTACAGTAAGTGTCCGAAATAGACCTTTTGAAGCAAAACCTCGGTTTTTAGGAACCTTTAGGCGAAGAGCTGGGCCGGATCCTCAAGTAGTTCAGTGACCAGAGCTGCGATTTGGGAACGCTCGGAGCGGGTCAAGGTGATGTGGGCAAAGAGCGGATGGCCTTTAAGCGACTCGATGACGGCAACGACGCCATCATGGCGACCAACCCGGAGGTTGTCGCGCTGTGCGACATCGTGGGTTAGGACAACTCGCGAACCCTGACCAATTCTTGATAGGACGGTAAGAAGAACTCCACGCTCCAAAGATTGGGCTTCATCAACAATTACAAAGGCATCATGTAGCGAGCGGCCACGGATATGGGTTAGCGGAAGAACTTCGATTAGGCCTCGATCCATAATCTCTTCAATTACCTGGTTTGAAACTAACGCGCCCAAAGTGTCAAAGACTGCTTGGGCCCAAGGAGACATCTTCTCCCCTTCGGTACCGGGAAGATAGCCAAGTTCTTGTCCGCCTACGGGATAGAGCGGCCGGAAGACCACAACTTTCTTATGGAGGCGCCGTTCCATCACAGCCTCTAAACCAGCGCAAAGCGCTAGCGCGGATTTACCTGTTCCTGCCCGGCCGCCGAGGGAGACGATGCCAACTTCATTATCTAGAAGTAAATCGAGGGCAACGCGTTGTTCAGCAGAACGGCCATGGATTCCAAAGGCGCTTCGATCGCCACGTACTAGAACTAGAGATTTGTCAGCGGTAACTCGGGCAAGGGCGCTGCCCTTTTCGGAGTGAAGAACGACTCCGGTATGGCAGGGAAGATCTTTGGCGAGCGGATCACTCACTTTTTCACCGGCATAGAGGGCATCAATTAACTTACTTCCGACGCTCTCCTCAACCATCCCAGTCCAACCGCTACTCGGGACTAGTTCGGCGCGATACTCCTCAGCTGTGATTCCAACCGAGGAGGCCTTCACTCGAAGCGGCAGATCCTTTGTTACTAGAACTACGTCCTTACCTTCGCTAACTAAGTTTCTTGCAATCGCAAGGATTCGAGAGTCATTTGTGCCATCGCGCAAAAAGCCATGTGGGAGTGAAGATGTATCGGTATGGTTTAACTCAACCGAGAGAGTTCCACCAGCTGCATTGATATTCAATGGTTGATCAAGGCGGCCATGGGCAACTCTTAAATCATCAAGTGCACGTAGGGCCGCCCGGGCGAAATAGCCCAGCTCGGGGTGGTCGCGTTTGCTCTCTAACTCGCCAATAACAGCGATTGGAATGATGATTTCATGCTCTTCGAAGCGATAAAGGGCGGTGGGGTCGGCGAGCAAGACGCTCGTATCCAGGACGTAAGTCTTTCTAACTTCAGAGCTGCGACGGGCCAATTGGCTCCTCTTCCGGCTCAAATATTCTGTTTTCTCGCACTAACCACCTTGTTAGTGAGGGAAGTTGGCTACTGGAAAAATGTAAATCCTGATGGTGCAACTTTTTGGCGACACGCTCAAGTTGAGGTTGAGGTTTTTTACTTACCCAATCTTCGTTCACGTACCGCATAAGAACGGAGCGCCCGGAGAAAATCCACCTTTCGAAAATCTGGCCAATACGCCTCGCAGAAATAGAACTCTGATTGATGGCTCTGCCAGAGCAGAAAGCCACCTAGGCGTTGTTCACCGGAAGTTCTAATCACTAACTCCGGGTCAGGTTGGCCGGCGGTATAGAGATATTGGTCAATCTTCTCGGCGGAGACCGCCTCCGCAATCTCACTCGCACTCTTTCCAATCGAGCCGGCTTCAAAGATGTAGCGCTTAACCGCATCGATAATCTCAAGGCGTCCGCCGTAACCGATTGCCACGTTAACGGTGATGCCATCGATAGTCGCAGTCTTTGACTCAACTTCCCGGAGCAACTTCTGGAGGCGCTCCGGTAGAAGCTCAAAGGAACCGACAGGTCTAATCTTCCAACGGCCAGTTGAACGGAGTCGCTCTACCGCATCTTCAATAATTCCAAGGAGTGAATCGATCTCATCGCTATCCCGTTTGAAGTTATCGCTTGATAACAACCAGAGCGTTACGACCTCAATCTCAGTCTCTTCACACCAATCGAGAAGTTCGACAATCTTCTCGGCGCCGGCAATATGGCCGCGGCGTGGTGAGGTGTCGCCGGTCGGCGAGGGATTCTCTTTCGACCATCTCCTATTGCCATCGAGGATTACGCCAATATGGCTGGGGGTCTTCACTAGATCAAGGCGATTGAGCAGCCGCTTTTCGTAGAGCGGATAAATTGCAGACTTAATTAGGGACTTAATCGTCATGAATTAGCGCCTAGAACTTGTACTCGCGCGACACCCTTCGCTCGGCAATGAAGGAGAAGACTGGCAAAGTTCCGGCGAGAATAAACATGATCATCCGCCTTATTGTGAAGCGGGCCTTCGCTGTGAAATGGATAGCGGTAAGGACATAGAAGGCATATATGTAGCCATGTACAAAGGGAATCCACTTGACCTTGGCCTCTAAATCCGGGGCATCCATTAAATAGACAACTGGCAGCTCAACAAACCAGAGCAGTAAGGACATAACGCCGGCCAATAGCGCCATTACTCGGAATCTAAGGACTACGCCCTTCACTCTTTCGCTCTCCCCTCGCGCTCCCGAAACCTGCTGTATATCGGTAAGAAAACTACTACGAGTGCCATGAGCCACCAAATAACAACATAAGCGATGTGCTGCCAGTAGTAACCCGGAATTGTGGGCGCCGCTGGATCAAGTAAAACCCTTGGCACCTGAAGTGAGATGCCATCCCGAAGCTCACTCTTGGCAAGGACAAAACCATCGTAGTAATCCCCCGGGTAATCACCGAGAAGAAGCGAGGGATCAAGGCGGCTTAGTTGACCTGCGCTGCGATCACCCAAATCTTCATATTGGCGATGAAAGAGCCGGCCCGTCACATTTATCTCGCCTCTAGGTAGGTCGCTATTGGAGTTACTTCTTACTACGAGGATATAGCCGCCGCCATCAACCTCCATCAATCCAATCAACCAAGGTCCGCGCACTCCCTTGTTATCAATTTGATTCGGGGCATCGAATTGAGCGACATAACTTCCGGAGAATTCAACAATTCTATTTACCGATTGCCCATCTAAATTCGAATTTGGTTTAGAAACTTTGGAGAGAGCAATTATTGGTTGCTCTTCATAGGGTTTCTGTAACTCTTTGACTTGGGCAGCCCTATCAAGTTGCCAGAAACCCAGCGCGATAAAGGATATGAAGGCAATTAGTACTAGAAGGAAAGGAAAAAGCGTTGAAAAAAGAAGCG
This sequence comes from Candidatus Nanopelagicaceae bacterium, assembly GCA_023254845.1. GTDB lineage: Bacteria > Actinomycetota > Actinomycetes > Nanopelagicales > Nanopelagicaceae > MAG-120802. The sequence continues at coordinate 5,475 of JALRKE010000022.1, forward strand.
AGCGACGAGACTTACTTTGACTCATCTTCGATCCGTCGTTGCTCCATTCGCTTATACCGTTTGTAGAAACTTCGAAGCAATACGACCGTAGCAAGAGTGAGAGTGATCATCGTTATCGATCCGGCAATGCCCTGATCCAAGTAGCCGTTTTCCATGCGAGAATCATCCCATGTCTAGTTCAAAGAGGTTTAGTTTGAGGAAATCGAGAGGAGATGGGCCCAAAGCAACCGGGCCGGATCGCTTTAAAGACATCTTTACTGAACTTCCTAGAGAGACTCAAGAACTTCTAAATTCTCGATATGGAGTTTCTAGTCACAGTTACTGGAGATATCTAGCCTTGGCTTTGCTAACGCTCGGGTTACCTTGGTTGATGTGGAGCGCTTGGTACCACTCAAACCCAGTAACCCGCGTTACTTTAGTGAGCTTCACTCCAATCGATGACCGTTCTATAGAGATTACCTTTGAACTTGATCGAAGAGATTCAGGCTTGGCGCATTCATGCACCTTGATTGCGCGGGATTACGAGAAGAATGTCGTAGGCGAAATCGATATCCCTATCGCCCCCAGCGCTTCTAATCCAATAAAGATCACTGCGAAAATCCCCACCCGCTTGGCTGCAGTAAATGCCGGCGTCCTTGAGTGCCGCCCTAGCAAGCGCTAACACCTGAAGCGAATTACCCAAACTCGCAATAAACTCTCGCACATGACAGCTAAGACTTGGCTTACCCAAGAAGCCGCAGATCGCCTTACTAACGAATTGCGAGAACTGGAAACTACTGGTCGAAGCGAAGTTGTTAAGAAGATTGAAGCCGCTCGCGCTGAAGGTGATTTGAAAGAGAATGGCGGCTATCACGCAGCCCGCGAAGAGCAGGGCAAGTTGGAAGCGCGGATCCGCCAACTAAAGGCGCTCCTTGAGAACGCCGAGATTGGAACGCCAAAGGGCGAAGCTGGCCAGGTAAGCCCTGGAATGAAAGTAGCTGTAGAAATCATGGGTAAGAAGATGGAATTTCTACTTGGCTCACGTGAAATTGCAAGCGGTGAGTTAGATGTCTATAGCGAACAATCTCCGCTCGGCGCTGCGGTGCTTGGAGCGAAAGTTGGCGATCAGCGGGGCTACACCGCGCCAAATGGCAAGGAGATAACCGTAAAGATTCTCGCCGCCGATTTCTTTGCTTAAAAGTAACTAAAAAATTATTTAGAAGCTACGTTTACATACTTCCTAATACTTAATGGAACAAAGATCGCCATAAGCAAGACCATGTAGACGAGCGACATCTCAAGCGGGTTCTGACTTGGCCAAGAATTTGCCGTCACGCCAAAGATATTTTGAAGTCCAAATAGTTCGCGGCAAGCAGCCACCATGGTTGAGACTGGATTCCATTCGGCAAAGTACTGGAGCGGCTTAGGCATTCCAGTTGTTGGGGCGAATGCATTTGATAGGAAAGTTAGTGGAAACACTGCGATAAAGACCGCCGCGTTAGCTACTCGCGCCGACCTTACGGATAGCCCAATCAAAATTCCAATCCAGGCCATGGCAAAACCAAAGAAGAGTAAGAAGATAAAGCCGAGCATCACTTTAAAGAGCCCAGAATCTGGGCGCCATCCAACTAAGAATCCTGCTAATCCCATGACAAAAAGCACAACGATATTTAGCAAGCCATCACCGAGCGCTCTTCCAAAAACTACTGCGCCACGTGAGATGGGAAGCGATCGGAAGCGATCTATCAAGCCTTTCTGCATATCTTCAGCGAGGCCCACTGCAGTTCCAGCAAGGGTAAAGGCAACGGTTTGAACAAAGATTCCGGGCATAAGTAATTGCACATAATCAACTCCGGGGATGCCAGTTGAGATCGAGCCACCGAAGACATAGCGGAAAAGCAGAACGAACATAACCGGCTGGATAGTGGAGAAGATCAAGACTTCGGGGACGCGGATTAGTTGGAGCCATTGACGCTTAGTAACAACCAAAGCATCTGAAATAGCGTGTGACATCACTTCTTCCTCCTCCGGCCACGAGCCTTTACTTCGCCCTCATTTTCAGCCTTCTGCTCTTCAGCGACATGGCCAGTAAGTGAAATAAATACATCATCAAGTGATGGGCGCTTCAGGCCGATATCAAGGGGATGAATTCCTAAATCATCGAGTTGTCGCGCCGCTTCAATGAGCGCCTTTGAACCCGTGGTGACCGGAGCAGAAACTTGGCGAATTCCCTCATCAACGTTGACATTTCCATCGGCGACTTTGGCGACAATCTCTTTAACTTGGGCGAGATCATTTGCAGCGGAAACAATCTCTAGCCGTTCACCACCGACTTGTCGCTTCAGTTGGTCTGAGGTTCCTCGAGCAATAACTTTTCCATGATCGACAACCACGATGTCATCGGCTAGTTGATCCGCCTCTTCCAAGTATTGAGTGGTTAATAGCAACGTAGTTCCACCTCTTACCAAACTCTTGATAACTCCCCACATTTCTTGCCGACCTCTTGGATCAAGTCCTGTGGTCGGCTCATCAAGGAAGAGAATTTTTGGTTTAACAATTAGCGATGCCGAGAGATCAAGCCTTCTTCGCATACCGCCGGAATAAGTTCTTATTGGGCGCTTTGCAGCTTCGGTAAGGCTAAATTGTTCAAGCAATTCTTCTGCTCGCTGCTTCGCCGCTTTTGGAGAGAGGTGATATAGCCTGCCAAACATGATCAAGTTATCCCAGCCAGTCAACGTTTCATCGACGGCGGCATATTGCCCTGATAAACCAATTACTTCACGGACTTTCTCCGGCTGCTTAATTACATCTATACCTGCAACCGTGGCTCGACCAGAATCTGGAATGAGTAGCGTAGTTAGCACGCGGACCGTAGTGGTCTTGCCTGCACCATTTGGTCCAAGGACGCCTAGAACTGTGCCTTCACTCACATCAAGGGTGAGTCCATCTAGGGCGCGAACCTTGCCACCGTCGTAAGTTTTTACCAATTCTTCTGCGATAACGCTTTTCACTCTGGGAAGAGTAGTAGCCTTACTCATCTTCACAAAATTACCTTGGAAACATGTTAGGAACATATGACTAAGCCCCTGACTCATCGCGAAATCATGATCATTATGAGCAGCCTTATGACTGGCCTGCTCTTGGCAGCTCTAGATCAAACTATCGTCTCGACTGCTTTAAAGATGATTGTTGAAGACTTCAATGGCCTTAATCATTATTCCTGGGTAGTGACTGCATATCTACTTACCTCAACTGCATCAACTCCGCTCTACGGAAAAATTTCTGATCTCTACGGAAGAAGACCGGTCTATCAATTCTCAATTGTTGTCTTCTTGCTTGGTTCATTTCTTGCCGGAGCCGCTTCATCAATGACTCAACTCATAATCTTCCGTGCCATTCAAGGTTTAGGCGCTGGTGGGCTAATGGCCCTTACCTTTGTAATTGTTGGCGATATCGTCTCACCTCGCGAGCGTGGAAAATATCAAGGCCTATTTGGCGCAGTTTGGGGGCTCTCATCAGTTGCTGGACCACTTCTTGGTGGCTTCTTCTCAGATCGCGGTGAGATTCTTGGAATAACTGGTTGGCGTTGGATATTTTATATAAATCTTCCCTTTGGAATTCTTGCCCTAATTGTTACTTCGATGGTGCTACATATTCCTAAAACCAAGCGCGAACATAAGATCGATTATCCGGGAGCTCTGCTAGTGGTTGCGGCAGTTGTCGCCGTACTACTAGGGCTCTCGGTCCTGGGACCAGAAAATGGCTGGAGCGATCCGCGCACGGTTGGTGCTCTCTCCCTCGGTGCGGCAATCGTCGTTCTTTACATGTTCTGGGAGAAACGAGCAGTTGAGCCGATCTTGCCGCTCTCGCTCTTTAAGAACCATACCTTCACGCTCACTTCAATCATCGGCTTCATCATCGGCGCCGGAATGTTTGGAGCGATCATCATGCTCCCGCTCTATTTACAGATTGTTCAAGGAGCATCCGCGACTGAGGCAGGCCTAAAACTGATTCCGTTGATGCTTGGAATTTTAACCGTCACAATCACAACTGGACGGCTAATCACAAAGACCGGTAAATACAAGATTTATCCGATCCTTGGAACAATAACGATGAGTTTTGGCTTACTACTTATGACTCGACTTGAAGTTGATACTCCTTACTGGCAGCTCTCAATCTACTCGATAATCATTGGAGCTGGACTTGGCGCTTCAATGCAGACTATTGTTATTGCGCTACAGAACGCCGTGGAATTCAAAGATCTTGGCATCGCAACTTCATCAAATACTTTCTTCCGTTCCCTCGGTGGCGCTTTTGGAACTGCAATATTTGGAACGATTTTAAGTACTCAGATTGGCAAGAATCTTGAAAGCGGATTTGCCGAACTGGCTACTACCAACCCTGATAAGTTGGCTGGCGTAGACCCGACTGTGCTTAGTTCGCTGGAAAATAACACTGAAGCTATCGCTACCCTTCCAGTTGAAGTTCAGAACACTGTTTTAGAAGCCTTTATGAACGCATTCCAAGTTGTTTTCTGGGCTGCCTTTCCAGTTGTTGCGATTGGTTTTCTCTTTGCGCTCTTTCTTAGAGAGAAACCCTTACAAGACAGTAACGAACATGCATCAGCGCGCCAAGATGCTGCAGGAGATTCTCTCGCTTGAAATTAAATTCCCCATTTAAGGGACTTCCCCGCGAAGTATCGGTCCTCACGGCTATTTCCTTCCTGGTTGCAATCGGTTTTGGCCTAATAATCCCGGCCATTCCAATCTTCGCAAGAACTTTTGGTGTTACGAATACTTTGATTGGATTGATAATCTCAAGCTTTGCAATTATGCGCTTTCTCTCTGGACTCTTCTCTGGAAAATTAGTTGACCGTTTCGGTGAGCGCTTGGTACTTGGGACTGGCTTATTGATGGTCTCTGCCTTTACTCTTTTAGCCGGTCTTGCTCAAAGTTACGGACAACTGCTCTTCTTCCGCACTGCTGGCGGACTTGGATCTTCGATGTTCTCAGTCTCTGCTGGAGCGCTTCTGCTTCGAGTAGTCGGCGATGACCAACGCGGTAGAGCTCAGTCTCTCTATAACGGGGGCTTTATTGCAGGTGGCGTGGCCGGTCCAGCCTTTGGAGGGGCGCTGCTTGCGATCTCACCACGAGCACCATTTTTTATCTATACCGCACTATTGGTGCTCGCTGGCTCAGTCTCGTTGATCTTCTTACATGAAAAACGACTTGGGAGCGCAAGCAAATCGACCGCCAACGACGGACCAGCGCTCACCATTAAAGAAGCGCTCAAGATTCGTCCATATTTATATTCACTTTTTCTCGCATTTCTCGGGAGTTGGATTTTCTTTGGAATGCGCTCTTCGATTCTTCCACTATATGCAATAGATGATCTTGGTGTATCAACCGCAGTTGTGGGTTTGAGTTTTACCTTAGCTTTAATTGCACAGGGCGCTGTGATGGTACGCGCCGGAAAATACTCCGATAAGAATGGTCGCCGTCCAGTTATATTGGTGGGATTTGCAATCACCTTAGTTTCGCTCATTCTCTTAACGCTCTCCACAAATGTAACTTTCTATCTGATCTCCATGTTAGTTCTTGGATTAGGCGCTGGCTTTGCTACTTCTGCTGGTGCAATTGTTGGCGATGTAATCAAAGGAAAGAGCGGCAAGGTTTACGCCTTCTGGCAAATGGCTGGCGATGCCGGAATGATGGTTGGCCCGCTTCTTTTAGGAGTTGTCGCCGACTTATTTACTTATCGAACTGCGGTATTGGTAAGTGCGCTGGTATTTTCCCTTGCAATCTTTATTGCAGTAAAAATCCCCGAGACAAATTCTGCTCGCCTCGGGGATTCTGCTAAACCGCAGTTACGAGAGTCTTAGTCGTTTCCGCCGCGCAAGATTGCGAGTAAGCGCAAAATCTCTAGATACAACCAGATAACGGTCATAACTAGCCCAAAACCGGCGCGCCATGACTCTTCTTGTGGAAGGCCCATACGGACGCCCTGTTCCACCTGATCGAAATCTAAGATCAAAAAGAAGCTAGCGAGTGCAACGCCAACCATCGCAAGCATCGGACCAAAGACGCTTAGTGAGTAAAGACTTCCGCCACCTAGAAGAACGCTAATCAAGCTACCCATGGCAAGAACTAGATAACCAAGTGTGGCGCCAATTAGAACTTTGGTGAATTTAGGAGTCACGCGAAGTCGGCCGCTTTTATACAAGAAGAGCATTCCGACAAAAGCTGCAACAGTCGCAACGACTGCTTGCTGAACGATTCCTGGATAGAAAAGTTCAAATGTTCTGCTCAGTATTCCCATCAATAATCCTTGGAATACTGCGTATGTCATATAGAGAGCCGGGCGAACCGTCTTGCTAAAAGCGCCGATTAAGCCGGTTACAAGTCCGCCAACTAAACCAATAAATAGGAATGAAGATGGGAGATTTAAATACCAAGATGCAGCGCCAACGGTTACTGCTATTCCTAGAAGAATTCCGGTGCGAGCGACAACATCATCCATCGTCATCCGTCCGGTGCGCAGTGATGACGCAGCTGGAGCGTTAAATGCCTCTTCCAAATTATCTTCTACTCTGGTCTGAGGAACTGTGTCCATCGCTGCGTATCCGCGTTTACCGTATGCACGGTTAAGAATCGGATTCGAACTATTCATTGCTCTCCTTGTTAGTTGGTTTCATTATTAAGTTATCTCTCCCGCAATTGCTTGCTGGATTGCTAGTTGGCCATGTCTGGAAAACATGGTGCCCCCGGTGGGGGTCGAACCCACACTTGGACGATTTTAAGTCGTCTGCCTCTGCCATTGGGCTACAGGGGCTTACCAGCGTGGGCAAATCTACCTGCCTTGCGCACAACTGAATCCAGTTGGGATCGGGTTAGCTTTCCCGTAAAAGTATTCTGTTGGCTCGGGTGGTAACTACCGATAACTAACCTAATATTCCCGTCGCTTCCTTGAAACTTGAAATTGGCGCCGTGGCTGAACTTTGGGCGCTTTCTAGGCAATTCCTCACCAATCTCGCCAAGGGCGGTAATTGTTGCCTTCCAAGCAATCCCACCAAGAGCCAAGTAGGCCCGGGTCGTGGGAAAGAGCGCTTTGAATTCTTGGTTTAGCCAATCGCTACAGCGCTCAATCTCCTCCAAATTTGGTTTATTTCCCGGCGGAGCGCAATGCACTGCACATGTAATTCGAGTGCCAAACAATTCCTGGCCATCATCTCTAGATTTACTAATCTCTAACTTCGCTAGACCATTCTTATAAAGTGAGTGATACAACCAATCCCCCGAACTATCGCCAGTAAAGATCCGTCCAGTTCGATTTGCGCCATGCGCACCAGGGGCAAGTCCTACTACTAAAACCCGGGCATCATCAGGACCAAATCCGGGAACTGGTTTACCCCAATACTTCTCATCCTGATAAGCCTTCCGCTTAACAATTGAGATCTCCTCACGCCAATCAACCAACCTCGGACAGGCGCGGCACTTTATTAACTTCTTATCAATATTCATCTTAATTAATTCTTGGCTTAACTCGTTTTTGGCGATGAGATAGACCAAGCCATACCATCGAGAATATCTCGCTCTGAGGCAACAAATTCAGCAGCGCCAGTCGCCTTCATAATTCGATCCAATACAAGTGCGCCAGCTGCAACTTTTTCTACAATGATCAGTATTTTGGTGAAGAGATCGCCAACGCCGAGTTAGTTCACTATCCGACTGAAAAGTGGTTCCCACTGACGGACGATGATTCCATTCCTGATGGGCTGTTGGATGACTACTGTTTAGAGATTTTCGACCCAGAGCACGAGCTCTGTGCAAGCAACTTGGTGGATACGAACTCCGGCAATGTGGATCGAGGTATCTGTGCGATTCCTTATGTGCGCCAGTCCGATCAAGAGACGGTGTACTTCCCCTCCAACCTGATCGAAAATCTGTTTTTAAGTAACGGCATGAGTGCGGGCAACACCTTGCCTGAGGCGATGG
>JALRKE010000023.1 GCA_023254845.1 Candidatus Nanopelagicaceae bacterium
ATCGTTGCACCTGATGCGAATAAGACCGAGATCAAGATCGCGGTTGAAAAGGTATTTAAGGTTCGCGTCCTTAAGGTCAACACAATGAACCGTGAAGGAAAGCGAAAGCTGACCCGTTTCGGAATGGGCAAGAGAAGTGATACCAAGCGTGCGATCGTGCAAGTTGCGCCTGGCGACCGTATCGACATCTTTGGAGGTCCCGTCTCCTAGTCGCCCCGCGATTAGGTAAAGGGAGAAGGGATAAAAATGGCACTTCGTAATCTAAAACCGGTGACACCAAGCTCACGCGGTCGCATTGTTCCGGATTTCTCGGAGGTAACTCGTAGTACACCTGAGAAGTCGTTGATCCGTCCGATCAACTCAAAGGGCGGTCGTAACGCAGCAGGTCGGATCACCACACGCCATCAAGGTGGCGGACATAAGCGCGCATATCGCGTAATTGATTTTCTACGCAACGATAAGGATGGAGTTCCAGCCACCGTTGCGCATATTGAATATGACCCAAATCGTTCTGCACGTATCGCGCTCCTTCACTTCGCTGATGGCGAGAAGCGCTACATCATCTGCCCAGATGGCGTAGTACAAGGTACAAAGATCGAGAACGGTCCAGCTGCAGATATCAAGCCTGGCAACAACTTGCCACTTCGCAATATCCCAGTCGGTACAAATATTCACGGAATCGAAACACGTCCAGGTGGCGGAGCACGTATTGCTCGCTCTGCTGGTGCTGGCGTACAACTCGTTGCAAAAGATGGTCCATATGCACAACTCCGTATGCCATCTGGTGAAATCAGAAATGTTGATGTTCGTTGCCGCGCAACCGTTGGCGTTGTCGGTAATGCTGAACAATCAAATATCAACTCCGGAAAAGCTGGACGCTCTCGTTGGAAGGGACGTCGTCCAACTGTTCGCGGTGTTGTTATGAACCCAGTCGATCACCCACATGGTGGTGGAGAAGGAAAGACCTCTGGTGGTCGCCATCCTGTTTCACCTTGGGGTAAGCCTGAAGTTCGCACTCGTAAGAAAAAAGCGAGTGACCAATTAATTGTCCGTCGCCGTCCAAGCAATAAGAGCCGATAGGAGATCCTTAAGTGCCACGTAGTTTGAAAAAGGGTCCATTCATAGATCATCACCTTGAAAAGAAGGTTGATGCTCAGAATGAGAGTAAGACCAAGAGCGTCATCAAGACTTGGTCCCGTCGCTCAATGATCACTCCTTCGATGATCGGCCACACCATCGCGGTACACGATGGTCGTAAGCATGTTCCGGTCTACATCACTGAAGCGATGATCGGTCACAAGCTTGGCGAGTTCGCACCAACTAGAACATTCAAAGGCCATATCAAGCAAGAGGATCGGACGGTGAAGCGTGCCGAGTAATACTCCGTTAATCGCGAAGGCTTCGGTAACGAACGTTCGCGTTACACCACAGAAGGCGCGTCGAGTCGTGAACTTGATACGCGGACAACGTGCGGATGAAGCGATCCGTATCGCTAAGTTCTCACCGCAAATCGCGGTCTCTGAAAGCGTCTACACCCTCCTTAACTCTGCTGTTGCTAATGCAAAGCAGAAAAACCCTGCGATCCGCGATGCCTCTGAACTCTGGGTAACTGAGGCCCTCGTTGATGAGGGTTACACAATGAAGCGTTATCGCCCACGTGCCCAAGGTCGTGGCTACCAAATCTTGAAGCGTTCTTCACAGATCTCAGTCGTGCTCTCGGACGATAAGAACTATCGCCCGATCTCTAAAGCTGAACAACGTAAGCGCGCTAAGGCCGCTGCAGAAACCGCAGTAGTTGAAACTGCTGAAGTTGCTACTGAAGCCGCTCCAGCAAAGAAGGCGCCGGCCAAGAAAGCCACAGCCAAGAAGGCTGCTGCAAAGAAAGCCGCACCTAAAAAGTCCGCACCAGAGAAGGAGGCCAACTAAATGGGTCAAAAGATAAATCCACATGGCTTCCGCCTTGGTATCACCACTGAATTCAAATCACGTTGGTATGCCGAGAAGCTCTACAAAGATTATGTAAAGGAAGATGTAGAAATCCGTCGTCTCATGGAGAAGAAGATGGAGCGCGCTGGCGTATCTCGAATTGAAATCGAGCGTACTCGTGAGCGTGTTCGTATCGATCTTCATACCGCACGACCTGGAATTGTCATTGGACGTCGTGGAACGGAAGCAGATCGTCTCCGCCTTGATCTTGAGAAGATGACTGGAAAGCAAGTCCAATTAAATATTCTCGAAGTTAAGAATCCAGAGATTGATGCCCAACTCGTCGCCCAAGGAATCGCCGAACAGCTTGCTGCTCGTGTCTCTTTCCGTCGCGCGATGCGTAAGGGAATGCAGATGGCATTTAAAGCGGGCGCTAAGGGCGTTCGTGTTCAATGCGGTGGCCGTCTTGGTGGCGCCGAAATGTCACGTTCTGAGTTCTATCGCGAAGGTCGAGTTCCGCTACATACCCTCCGCGCCGATATCGATTATGGCTTCCATGAAGCACATACAACTTTCGGTCGCCTCGGTGTGAAGGTCTGGATCTACAAGGGCGAAGTTATCGAGTCACGCGCTGAGCGCGAGGCTGCTGCTCTTGCCGCTGCAAAGGCGCAAAAGAGTGAACGTCCACGTCGCGCACCACGTGCACCTCGTGGCGAAGTCACAACCACAACCGTTGAAGCTGCTGCTCCAGCTGCTGAAGTTGCTGCAACGCAAGAAGCTCCAACAACTCCAGCGAGCGAAGGAGGCGAGGCGTAAATGTTGATTCCACGTCGCGTTAAGTACCGCAAGCAACATCATCCAAAGCGTTCCGGCAAGTCAAAGGGCGGAACCGCTGTTGCATTCGGTGACTTCGGACTTCAAGCAACTGAGGGTGGTTATGTAACCAACCGTCAGATCGAAGCTGCTCGTATCGCAATGACTCGCTATATCAAGCGCGGTGGAAAGGTTTGGATCAATATCTATCCAGATCGCCCACTAACAAAGAAGCCCGCTGAAACTCGTATGGGTTCCGGTAAGGGTTCACCAGAATTCTGGATTGCAAACGTCAAGCCTGGCCGAGTTCTCTTTGAGATCTCTGGCGTAACGCTTGAGACTGCAAATGCTGCGCTATCTCGCGCCGCTCACAAACTTCCAGTCAAGTCCCGCGTTGTACTACGTGAGGAGGCATAACGATGTCAAAGATAACTAAGGCAGAAGAATTCCGCGGCAAATCAACCGAGGATCTACAAGAGAAGCTAAAGGAGTTGAAGGAAGAACTCTTCAATCTCCGCTTCCAGGCTGCTACTGGCCAACTTGAGAGCCACGGCCGTCTCACTGCGGTACGTAAAGAGATCGCTCGCCTCTACACGATTTTGCGTGAGCGCGAACTAGGCATCGGAGGTGCAGCATGAGTAATGTCGATAACGGACAGGATCGCAACTTCCGAAAGATTCGCGAAGGAATCGTCGTAAGCGACAAGATGGATAAGACCGTCGTCGTTAAGGTCGAAGACCGCGCGAAGCATGGCCTCTATTCAAAGGTCATCACAAAGAATAAGAAATTTAAGGCGCACGATGAGAGTAACTCCGCTGGAGTTGGCGATCGCGTTCGCATTATGGAAACCAGACCACTCTCTGCAACAAAGCGTTGGCGAGTAGTAGAGATCATCGAGAAGGCGAAGTAACCATGATTCAAGCAGAATCACGACTACGTGTAGCGGATAACACCGGAGCTCGCGAGCTTCTCTGTATCCGTGTTCTCGGTGGCGCAAAGCGCCGCTACGCTGGCATTGGCGATGTAATCGTCTGCTCCGTAAAGGATGCAATCCCTGGCGGTCAGGTTAAGAAGGGCGAAGTCGTAAAGGCTGTAATCGTCCGCACCGCAAAAGAGAATCGTCGCGCTGATGGTTCTTACATCAAGTTTGATGAGAATGCCGCAGTCATCATCAAGGATGATAACGAACCACGCGGTACTCGTATCTTCGGACCGGTTGCACGCGAACTTCGCGACAAGCGTTTCATGAAGATCATCTCACTGGCTCCGGAGGTGCTCTAAATGCGTATTAAGAAGGGCGACAAAGTCCTAGTTATCGCTGGAAAAGATAAAGGCCTAACTGGAACTGTCCTAAATGTGAATACCAAGACGGCACGCGTTACTGTCGAAGGTGTCAATCGCGTAAAGCGCCATACTAAAGAAGAGCAATCGCAACGTGGTGCAAAGGTCGGAGGCATCTTGACCGTTGAAGCGCCGATTGCCTATTCAAATGTCATGCTCCTTGCAGATGACGATAAGGCGACACGTATTGCTGTCCGTAAAGATGAGGATGGAAAGAACGTCCGCATCGCACGCCGCACCGGAGGGGATATCTAATGTCGACTGCTACTGCGCCACGTCTCAAGTCTCGCTATAAGAGCGATGTCATTGCATCGCTACAAACACAATTCGGTTACAAGAACCGGATGCAGATCCCAACTCTCTCCAAAGTCGTCGTAAATATGGGCGTGGGAGAAGCTGCAAAGGATTCGAAGTTGATTGAAGGAGCGGTCCGCGATCTCACCGTAATCACTGGTCAAAAACCAGTTGTTACCAAGGCTCGCAAGTCAATCGCTAACTTCAAGCTCCGTGAGGGACAACCAATCGGCGCGCATGTCACACTTCGCGGCGATCGTATGTGGGAGTTTATGGATCGACTTCTATCAGTATCGCTACCTCGTATTCGCGACTTCCGCGGACTCTCTCCAAAGCAGTTCGATGGAAGCGGTAACTACACCTTCGGTCTAACCGAACAGGTTGTATTCCCAGAAATCCAGCAAGATAAGTTGGATCGCGTTCGCGGAATGGATATCACCATCGTTACATCGGCCAAGAATGATGATGAAGGTCGTGCGTTGCTACGCGCGCTCGGATTCCCATTCCGGGATTAATAGGAGACCAAACTAAATGGCAAAGACATCACTTAAGGTCAAAGCTAGCCGCAAACCAAAGTTCAAGGTTCGCGGATACACACGCTGCCAACGCTGCGGTCGTCCTCATTCTGTGTATCGCAAATTCGGCATCTGCCGCGTCTGCTTCCGCGAGATGGCTCACCGCGGTGAGCTTCCTGGCATAACAAAAGCTTCCTGGTAACAACTATCGGATAGGTCTCGAAAGAGAAACCAGCCGAAGAAAGGCGATAAGCCAAATGGCAATGACAGACCCGATCGCAGACATGCTCACACGTCTGCGTAACGCGAATACTGCGTACCATGAAACGGTAGCAATGCCGTCTTCATCGGTAAAAGCACGTATCGCAGAAATCCTTCAAAAAGAAGGATATATAGGTGGTTACAAAGTAACCGATAACCAAGAAGGTTTCGGCAAGACTCTTGTGATCGATTTGAAGTATGGTTCAAATCGCGAGCGTTCTATCGCAGGACTTCGTCGCGTCTCCAAACCAGGACTTCGTGTCTATGCAAAGTCGACTGGACTACCAAAAGTTCTTGGTGGACTCGGCGTTGCAATCATCTCGACATCACAAGGTCTATTGACCGATCGACAGGCAAATAAGCAAGGCGTAGGCGGAGAAGTTCTCGCCTACGTATGGTGATCGCTATGTCACGTATCGGAAAGATGCCAGTCGCAGTTCCAAGCGGCGTTGAGATAACTCTCAATGGCCAAGACCTATCTATTAAAGGTCCAAAGGGAACGCTCACACATAATTTCCCAGAGTTAATAAAGGCTGTGAAAGAAGATAGCTCGATCGTTATTTCGCGTGCGAATGATGAGCGTCTTGCGAAGTCTCTTCATGGTCTCTCACGTACTCTTGTTGCAAACATGATCACTGGCGTGACCCAGGGTTACTCCAAGAAGATCGTGATCACTGGCGTTGGTTTCAAAGTTGCGGCCAAGGGCAAGGATCTTGAGTTTGCACTCGGTTATTCACACCCAGTCGCATTCCCAGCTCCTGCTGGAATTACTTTTACAGTCGAGTCACCAACCGAATTAGTAGTTGGCGGCGTGGATAAGCAACTCGTCGGAGAGACAGTTGCCAAGATCCAGAAGCTTCGTAAGTCCGATCCATATAAAGGTAAGGGCTTGCATCTTCAGGGTCAACGCATCCGTCGCAAGGCTGGAAAGACAGGTAAGAAGGCATGAGTATCACTAAGAAGATTGTTAAGGGATCTACTCAGATCGCCCGCGCTCGTCGCCACTTCCGTGTTCGTAAGCGGATCACTGGCACAACAGAGCGTCCGCGCCTTGTGGTGACTCGCTCTGCGCGCCATCTTGTCGCCCAGATCGTTGATGACAGCAAGGGCCATACTTTGGCCTCAGCTTCAACAATGGAAAAAGATCTTCGCGCCCAATCAGCAGATAAGACAAAGAAGGCTCGCACTGTGGGCCAACTTGTCGCTGATCGTGCAAAGGCAAAAGGAATCACCCAGGTCGTATTTGATCGCGGTGGTAACCGATACACCGGACGCGTTGCTGCACTTGCCGATGGTGCTCGCGAGAATGGATTGGACTTCTAATGGCAACTGAAGAAATTAAGACAGTAGAAGCTGGCGAGAAGCCAAAGCGCGGTCGCGATAAGCGCGAACGTCGCGAAGGCGGAGATACTCGCGAGAAGTCTCCATACATCGAGCGCGTTGTCTTCATCAACCGCGTAGCAAAGGTCGTATCTGGTGGTCGTCGTTTCTCTTTCACCGCGCTAGTTGTTCTTGGCGATGGAAATGGAACAGTCGGCGTTGGTTATGGCAAAGCAAAGGAAGTTCCACAAGCGATTGCCAAGGCGGTCGAAGAAGCGAAGAAGTCCTTCTTCAAAGTCCCACGTATCCAAGGAACAATTCCTCACCCAGTACAAGGTGAAGATGCGGGAGGCGTGGTTCTACTTCGTCCAGCTGCTCCTGGTACCGGTGTTATTGCTGGTGGCCCAGTCCGTGCTGTTCTTGAGTGCGCGGGAATCACTGATGTTCTAACTAAGTCTCTCGGATCAAGCAATCCGATCAACATGGTCCACGCAACTGCAACAGCGCTAAAGAATCTAGAAGATCCTGCCGCGATTGCTGCACGTCGTGGTCTTCCACTTGAGCGCGTTGCTCCTGCAGCAATCATCCGCGCTATGACAACAACGGCAGGTGCCTAATGCCACGTTTGAAAGTAACTCAAGTTCGTTCCAAAGTTGGCAACGCTCCAGACCAGCGCGAAACACTTCGCTCACTTGGTCTAAAGCGAGTCGGCGATGTCGTCGTTAAAGAAGATCGCCCGGAAATTCGTGGCATGGTCTATAACGTCCGTCATCTCATCAAAGTTGAGGAGGTCGAGTAATGGTGCTTAAGGCGCATCATCTCCGTCCAGCACCTGGTGCTAAGAAGGAGAAGACTCGTAAGGGTCGCGGTGAAGGTTCTAAAGGAAAGACCTCAGGTCGTGGCGGAAAAGGAACGCGTGCTCGTAACGTTGTTCGTGCTGGTTTCGAAGGTGGCGCAATGCCGCTCGTTCAGCGCCTTCCAAAACTCCGTGGTTTTAAGAACCCAGAGAAGATTGAGTACCAAGCCGTCAACGTTTCAACGATAAACGCGCTCTTTCCAAAGGGTGGCGATGTAAGCGTTGAGGATCTCTACAAAGTTGGCGCTGCTCGTGCGGGCCATCCAGTAAAGGTCCTTGGAAATGGCGATATCTCCGTTAAGGTAAATGTCTCGGCACATAGCTTCTCTTCATCAGCATCTGAAAAGATCGCTGCTGCTGGTGGAAGCGTAAAGACTCTTTAGTAGAACTAGATCGAGGAGAAGAAAGTGTTGCTATCAGTATTTGGTAAGGCATTCAAAACGCCTGACCTACGCCGCAAGATCTTCTTCACCCTCTCCATCATGGCGCTCTTCCGTTTTGGATCAGTCGTCCCCACCCCAGGTGTTTCATATGTAGCGGTCCAGAAATGTCTCGCTAACGTCGATACCGGTGGATTGTTGGGATTGGTAAATCTATTTAGCGGTGGCGCGCTACTTCAGCTCTCGGTCTTCGCACTTGGAATCATGCCTTACATCACGGCATCGATCATCGTCCAACTTCTAACCGTCGTAATCCCTCGATTCGATGCGCTGAAGAAGGAAGGACAATCGGGAACTGCGAAACTCACTCAATACACTCGTTATCTAACGATTGGCCTAGCGATTCTACAAACCTCAGGTTTGATCGCAGTCGCTCGTACCCCAGGACGATTGATCCAGGGATGTAATGAAAACATCATTCCTGATACTTCTTGGCTAAGAATTCTTACCATGGTCGTTGTAATGACCGCAGGAACTTCGGTTGTTATGTGGCTTGGTGAATTGATTACGGACCGCGGCGTTGGTAACGGTATGTCGATCTTGATCTTCACCTCGATTGCGGCGACCTTTCCTTCACAACTCTGGGCGATCCGCTTAGCGCGTGGCTGGTTCACCTTCGCTTTCATCATGGCGGTTGGTATTCTCATTGTCGCCGCGGTCGTCTTCGTCGAACAATCTCAGCGTCGTATCCCAGTTCAATACGCTAAGAAGCAGATCGGTCGCCGTGAATATGGCGGCACCACTACCTATATCCCAATTAAGGTAAATCAATCTGGAGTTATCCCCGTCATCTTTGCTTCCTCACTTCTCTATATTCCATCGTTAGTTGCTAACTTCACCAACTCCCAAGCTCCTTGGGCGGTATGGATTAGCACCAATTTCGTAACTGGTGATCACCCGATTTATATTGCTTCTTATGCGCTATTAATCATCTTCTTCGCCTATTTCTATGTTGCGATTACCTTCAATCCAGAAGAGACCGCTGAGAATATGCGCAAGTATGGTGGCTTTATACCGGGTATCCGAGCCGGCAAGCCCACAAGTGATTACCTCCAATACGTTCTAACTCGTATCACCGCACCTGGTTCGCTCTACCTTGCTTTAGTCGCAATCATTCCGATCATCGCTTTGATTCTCTTCGGAGCATCACAGCAATTTCCATTTGGCGGAACGGCGATCTTGATTATCGTCGGCGTTGGTCTTGATACTGCTAAGCAGATCGAGTCTCAGCTGCAACAGCGTTCATACGAGGGATTCCTCCGCTAATGCGTCTAGTCCTGGTTGGACCACCAGGCGCAGGAAAAGGAACTCAAGCAGCTCTCCTCGCCGGTCACTACAAGATTCCACATATCTCAACCGGAGATATCTTCCGTGCGAATTTAAAGTCTGGAACTGAACTTGGCCTTCAAGCGAAGAGTTATATGGATAAAGGCGAATTAGTTCCAGATTCAGTAACAAATGCGATGGTTAAAGATCGCCTAACTCATAGCGATACCGAGAGCGGTTTCTTGCTCGATGGCTTTCCCCGAAATGTTGCCCAAGCAGAAGTTCTCCGAGCATTCTTAGGAGAGCGGAGCCGACCACTTGATGCAGTCGTTGAGTTCTCTATCGATAGCAACGAAATTATCAAACGCCTCTCTAGTCGACGTACTTGTAAGGCCTGCGGAAAGATCTTCGCCGCTGACCTTGATAAATGTGATGCCTGTGGCGGTGAGCTCTATCAACGAGATGACGATAAGGAAGATGTGATTGCCCGGCGTCTTGAGGTTTATGCGCAACAAACCGCCCCCATCGTCACTTTCTATCGCGGGGAAGGGCTATTAATAACGATTTCTGCACTTGGCGAAGTCAGCGCAATCACCGATAACGTGATTCGCGCGCTGAATTCAAAGGTAAATTGAATCATGGCGATCCAGATAAAGACTTTGGATCAGCTAAAGACGATGCGTCGCGCCGGACTTCTTGTCCGAAGCACTTTAGATCTAATCAAGTCTCAAATCAAAGCTGGAATTACAACAAGTGCGCTTGATGCGATTGCAGAAGCAAATATCAAGCGAGGTGGTGGGACATCAAACTTCAAGGGCTATCACGGATTTCCAGCAACTATCTGTGTCTCGATAAATGACGAGATAGTTCATGGAATTCCTGGCGAGCGGATGATCATGCCCGGTGATGTTGTCTCAGTTGATTGCGGAGCAATCATCGATGGTTGGCATGGCGATGCCGCATTTACCGTGATTGTTGATCCGGTAGATAGCAATCAACAGAAAATGCTTGATGTATGTGAAGAATCAATGTGGGTTGGAATTGCTGCTGGCGTTGCTGGTGCAAAGCTCTCTGATATCGGTCATGCGATTGAGAGCTATGTAAACTCACAAGGCAAGTACGGAATCTTGCGCGAGTATGGTGGCCACGGAATCGGCACTGCAATGCATATGGAGCCACATATTCTTAACTATGGAAAGCCTGGTAATGGTCCAACTATAGAAGTTGGAATGGTCTTTGCAATCGAACCGATGATCACCATGGGCTCAGAGCGCACCCGAGTGCTTGAAGATAATTGGACTGTTGTGACCGTCGATAAGTCACGTGGTTCGCACTTTGAGAATTCATATTGCATCGCACCTGATGGAAAGCCTTTTGTGTTGACATCAACCGATGGCGGTAAGGGAGAACTTGCAAGGTTTGGTATCGAAGTATCAGAGGTAATCTCATGAGCCAAGCGGAACAGCGCGAAAAACGAGCGAGAATCAAGGCTCTACTAGCTGAAAAGGGGCTAGAAGCGGTGGTCCTTCGAAAGGGAGCGAATGTTGCTTGGATTATTGGCGGCCGGGCTCATATCCCAACCACTCTTGAACTCTCGTGCATGGATGTAATCGTCTACCCTGATCGAATCGTTGTAGTTACCAACAAGATAGAAGCCCAGCGCCTAAAAGATGAAGAGTTAAGTGGCGATGAAGAGTTGATTGTTGTTAATTGGTTTGAGGGAAGAGATGCCCAACTTCCTAAGGGTCCCAAGATCGGTATTGATGGCGTTGATAGTGAAAGAACAAATATCCAAGGTGAGATTGAGAACTTGAGAAGAAAACTAAATGAGTTTGAGGTAGCTCGCCTTAGAGAGATTGGCCGCGATGCCACCCAAGCGCTAGAAGAAGCGATGCTTAATATCGATAATGATGAGAGCGAAGTTGAAGTTGCCGGTGAGATAGCCGAAGAACTTTGGGAGCGAAATCTTGAGCCGGTTGTACTACTTATTGCCGGGGAAGATCGCATAAAGAAATATCGACACCCGCTACCGACAACTGCGAAAGTTGGAACTTTGGTAATGGGAGTGATCTGTGCGCGGAGAAAAGGTCTAATCGCAAGCGTTACTAGATTGGCTCATTTTGGCGAACTAGATAACGAAGTAAGAGATGATTACAGAAAGCTGCTAAATGTTGAAGCAGCTTTCCTTGATGGAACAAAACCAGGAGCAACTCTGGCGGAAGCTTTTAAAGCGGGCCAAGTTGAATACTTGAAGCAAGGTTTTGATCGAGATGAGTGGACCAATCATCATCAAGGAGGTCCTACCGGTTACCTCCCTAGAGATTTCACTGCTCACGAGAAGACCACTCAGTTAATCGAAGTAAGGAATGCGATCGCTTGGAACCCAAGCGCGGCGGGGTTGAAGGTCGAGGACACCCTGGTGGTAACAGAGGGCGGGTTTGAATTTGTAACGGGAGCTAGTAAGTGGCCGAACCTGGAAATCGCAGGTCGGAGCCGTCCAGATATCGCAATCCGTTGACCGAATCGTTATCTAGGGAGCATTGACCAGGCTCACGGAGGGCACAAGACTGCCTAGTGGTCAGACCTCTTTGGGCTGACCTGTGTGTCAAGGGGGTCCAAATGGTTCGCTACGGGGTCATCGGCGTTGGCGCCATGGGCCGTGAGCATATTGAGAACCTAAAACATATTCCGGGCACATCAGTTACTGCTATCGCAGATCCCTTTGCCGATTCACTAGCTCGGGCCAAGGGATTGGTGGATGGCGAAGTTAAGTCTTTTACCGATTATCGAGATTTACTAAATTCCAATTTAGTTGATGCAGTCATTATCGCTACCCCGAATTACACACATGTTGATGTACTTAAAGATGCGTTGGCGACTTCACTCCATGTATTCATCGAAAAACCCCTCTGCACGACGATAGAAGATTGTCTAAGCGTTATTAATTGGTCAAAGAATCGCAAAGGTTTAGTCTGGATGGGTCTTGAGTATCGCTACATGCCCCCAGTCGCAGAGTTATTAAAGATCGTTCATGGAGGTGGAGTTGGCGATGTCCAACAAGTAACAATCCGCGAACATCGCGAGCCCTTCTATCCGAAGGTCGGAGATTGGAATCGTTTCCGAGCAAAAACGGGTGGAACCTTAGTTGAGAAATGTTGTCACTATTTCAATTTAATGGACCACATTGCCGGGGAGACCCCAGTCAGAGTCTTTGCTTCTGGTGGCCAGCGAGTTAATTTCTTAGATGAAGTTTATGATGGTAAGCGCGCCGATATGCTCGATAGCGCCTATGTAATCGTCGAATATGCAAGCGGCAAGC
>JALRKE010000024.1 GCA_023254845.1 Candidatus Nanopelagicaceae bacterium
CTAGGGCTGCTAAGCCCTCTTCTACTAAGGTTTCCTTGCAATCGACTAAGCGTGCAATCTCAGCGCCATATTGTTTAGCGCGATCTGGAACAGAGGCGATATCGCTCTCGTCATATTGGCCAAGGTCGGCGGTGTAAGCACAAGGAATTGCGCCTTTAGAACGCATCCAAGCAACTGCGACCGAGGTATCTAGGCCGCCAGAGAATGCGATTCCAACTCGTTCTCCGATTGGAAGAGATGCAAGTACGGTGTTCGACATAGAGGGCAAGCCTAACTTAGGGAAGAAGTGTGGCGAGATAAGGATTAATGGACCACTGCTCACAGAGGCTCTCAAAATTGCGCCGATCTGCAGAGATTCCAGAGAAAGTAGCCCTAATCATGAGATTCCGTGGCGTGTGATCTATTGAGACAAATTCGACTATATCCGCCTTATAGCCATTGATTCTTAAAAGCTCTGCGCGGAGTGAATCCGTTATTAGATCTGCGAAACGCTCCTTGACTATTCCATTTCTAAAAACAGGTTCCCACTCTTGGCCAGCTTGCTTTATCCGCTTATTTAGATCGTGATGGCAGCAAGGCGATACCAATATTACCTTCGCCTCACTCTTAACCGCCCAGGCGAGCGCATCATCAGTTGCAGTATCGCAGGCATGTAGCGCAATAACTAGAGTAGTTTTCTTAACCGGATAATTAGCAATATCGCTTGCGATAAATTCGATTTGATTTGAAACCCCAAGCTCCTTGGCAATTCTCGCATTTCGAGCTCTTGACTCCGGTTTATTATCAACGCCTACAACTTTCACATCTTTACCTTTTAGGGAGAAATATCGATAAACCGCAAAAGTCAGATATGCATTTCCACAGCCAAGATCAACTACCGAGATCACTTTCTCAGCTAATTGATCTAGGCAGCTATCAATAATCTTTAGGAAGTCATCCACTTGGCGATATTTATCCGCCTGGCGAGGTATTAACTCCCCCGATAGGGATGCGATTCCCAAGGCTTTGAATATCTCATCTGATATCGGAAGTGCCCGCTCTTTCTTCCGGTCATGCTCTACTTCGACCTGCTTCACATCCGAGTGTTTGGATCGATGTATTTGTAGCGCGCCCTGCTTGGTAATTCTTATCGTGAGAGTTTCATCGAATCGTTCAATCAAGATATTCGCATATCCCTCATCAAGTAGGGCGGGAATGTTTAGCTCGGTTGGCGAGAAATTTTTGGTCAGATCTTGCTTGCCATCATGAAAGACAAATTGGAGCAAGAGTTCTTCCTTGATTTTTACTGGTCGGATATCAATCCGCTCATACCTGGGACTAAATGACTTTCGGCGACCCGAAATGATTGCTCGTTTAAGGGAATCAACTTCGCTGATCCATTTCTGGATGCTTTTAAACTCTTCCGCGGTCATGAGTGACTAAGTCTATGACCGTGGCGGCGAGTCATCCGCGCTACCCTTGGAAGTGAATGATTAAGGCTATGTTTGAGACGATGAATTACTACGCGGCGCAATGGCGAGCGCTATTCAAGTTCTGGCGAAAAGATCTCTTAGCAGGTGTCACTGTTGGGATTGTGGCGCTACCTCTTGCACTTGGTTTTGCCGTTACGACCGGAGCTCCACCGCAGGCAGGACTTATCACCGCGATCATCGCTGGCATGGTTGCTGCGCTCTTTGGAGGTTCAAACTTTCAAGTAAGTGGACCAACTGGTGCGATGACAGTTGTACTTGTTCCAATTGTTGCAAAATATGGATTTCAATCACTTTTTCTAATTGGCGTACTTGCAGGATTGGTTCTTGTAATCATGTCTGTGTTAAAACTTGGCAACTACATAGAGTATGTTCCGTGGTCAGTTCTAGAGGGATTTACTTTAGGGATTGCACTTGTGATTGCGCTTCAACAAATACCGCTTGTCTTCGAGATTGAAAGAGCGGCCGGATCCCATACTTTAAGTGTCGCATTTGAATCATTAAGTACAGCGTTGTCAACTCCCCGTAATTGGGCATCCATTTTGATTGCCCTCGGAGCCCTTCTAGTCAAACGGTCATGGGCTAAAATTAAAAAGTTGATAGGTATCACCGTGACAGTTCCAGCAAGTTTTATTGCCATTGTCCTCACTACAACTCTCACAGAACTTTTAAACTTAGATATCGCGCGGATTGGCGAGATCCCAACAAATCTCCTTTCTAATCTAAATTTCCGGATTAGCTCGATTCCAATTTATTCACTCGTTTATGCCGTATTCGCGGTTGCCCTATTGGGGGCAATAGAGTCACTCTTATCTGCAAGGGTCGCTGATGCAATGGCCCATAAAGAAATAGGTGGCGAACATTCCCATCACGAGCCAAACCGAGAGCTTTTTGGGCAAGGATTTGCTACCGCACTAAGTTCAATATCCGGAGGCATGCCTGCCACTGGAGCGATTGCTCGGACCACGGTTAATGTTCACGCTGGCGCAAGAACTAGATTTGCCGCAATCACCCACTCACTATTTCTAATCGTGGTGGTCTTCCTGCTTGCACCGATTGTTGCGCTAATTCCAACATCTGCTTTAGCCGGCGTTCTTTTGGGGACCTCGATTCGGATAGCAAATCCAGTCAGTGTCAAGGAAGCCCTCCGCACCACAAATGATTTTCGAATTGTTTACCTGATTACTGCCGCAAGCGTCCTAGCAATTGATTTAATTTGGGGCGTTCTCATAGGTATGTTCTTTGACCGAGTGCTGAAACTTGCTAAAGCGGCAAGAGAACGAAAAGCCCAGTAAGCGCTAGAGCAACATGATTAGAGAGCCTTCTTCTTGCGAATTGTCTCTCGGCTGAAGTCTTTATTTCTTTCGTGCTGCTTGCGGAGTTGGAATTCGATTGTTTCTACAGCCTCATCAAATGCTGCCAAGTCATTAAAGGCTCGAGCCTCGGCGCGTAGAAACGGCCCAGTTCCATGAGTCTTGATCTTGACTTGGTGTGATGACTTCTTCCCATGGTGCGGATTGACTTCATGTATAACATCAACTTCTACGCGATCAATTGGAATATGAAATCTTGATAATCGTTCTAGGCGTTCCCTTGCGATTACTTCGAAATCTTCTGCCAAGCTTTCGCCTCGAGCATGGATGGTAATTTCCATAATTCCTCCTAGCTGCTTGGAGGAAACTATCAATATTCTCTCTACAAAGGCAATAGGACAATGAGTGTAGATAATGAGAATGCTAGAAGAGCGCTTTGAATTAATATAGTAAGCGCAGTCCTGCGATCAGCTTTTCTATCTTCAGCGCTTTGCACTCGGCTGATATCGCCAAGCTTTCCTAAATTAAAAGTTCCCATAAGTCCATATGCCAAACAGAACTTTTTTCTAGACTGAATAAAGCCAACTGAGAAAATCATGAGAGGCGCGAAGAGTGACCAGCGGGCAGAGTTTGCGGTATCTGCCACTACTAATCCAGAAAAACTTATGATAGTTAAGACTGCTCCAATTAGTGCAACTACTTGGCGGCGGCGAATTTCATCTTTACCGAGATTACAAGTACCAGGAACATATGAATATGTCATCCGAAGAACTCCTCGTACTCTTCCTCTTCGGCCCAAACGGCTCCGACTTCTTCTTGCTTCTCAAACCAAGATAGAAAAGAGACGATTCCACGTAAGGCAACTGTTATCAGTGTTGCTAAGGCAATTATTCGTCGAAGCGCTTTCACACTCGAATTCTAATTACTTTTAGCCAATCTCTCCAACGCAGCCATCGCTGCATTGTGCCCGGCAATCCCGCTTACCCCACCACCTCGAACTGCTCCGGCGCCGGCTATCAGAATTCGGTCATGAGTTGTTTCAACTCCCCACTTCCCTTGTTCATCTTGAGTTCGCCATGGCCAGATTAAGTCGCTGTGAAAGATATTTCCACGGGGAAGATCAATTTCAGCTTCTAATTCTTGCGGAGTCTTCACCTCAATACAGGGCTTGCCTGATAAGTCATTGAGAATCAGTTCATCAATCGGCTCGACTAGGTAACTATTTAAACCAGCAAGGATCCGCTTAGATACCTCGGCCTTGACTTGATTATGATCTTTATCGAAGAGCGAGGCTGGGGTGTGTAGTGCAAAGAGAGTTATGGTGTGATTACCCGCAGCTTGCATCGATTCACTCAGGATTGATGGGTCGGTGAGAGTGTGGCAGTACATTTCTGAGGGAATTACATCGGGGATGACCCCAGATTTTGCCTGGTGGTAGGCCCTCTCTAATTGCTCGTAGCTCTCATCAATATGAAAGGTTCCGGCAAATGCTTTCTTTGGATCCATTCCACTCTTCAAATTCGGAAGGCGCTTAAGAACCATATTCATCTTTACCTGGGAACCGTCTCTAAAAGGCGATGCTTTGATTCCAGTTAACCGTTCCAAGACTTTCGGTGCGGCGCCGGATAAGAGGACTTCTGCTTTCAGCTCTTCCCCAGTATTTAGTTTTACCTTCACACCATCTTGAGATGTATTAATGTCAATTATTTCCGTTCCAGCGCGCATTTCCACGCCTAACGAATTTGCTCGTTGCAAAAGGGCTTCGACTAACTTACCCATCCCGCCTTTTGGTACCCGCCACTCACCAGTTCCATTTCCGATTAGATGGTAGAGAAAGCAGATATTGCTCAATCTCTCACTAGCGCTTGCAAATGTTCCAATCAGCCCATCGGTAAGAACGATTCCCTTAACAACATCGTTCTTGAAATATTTATTTAGCGTTTCCTCTAGGGGTTGGGCTACGAATTCATCCCAGAGTTCATCACCGATGAGCGCCTTTATTTCTGCTTCTTCCTTTAGCGGTTCCAACATAGTTGGGGCCAGAACTTCAGCGACTTCTCCGATTCTTTTATAGAAGCGCTCCCATGCATCGCTTTCCTCATTATTTGAGGTAAAGGCGGCGATTGACTCTATTGATTCGGCGTCGAAGTTACGGTTGATCAGGATTCCCGTATTGCCGGATGGAGTGTAGGAAGAGATTGACCTGCTTAAAGTTTCAAACTCAAGATTTAGATCTTCTTTGATCTGGTCTGGGAAGAGTGCGACTAAATATGAGTATCTTGAGAGCTTTGCATCAACGCCTTCAAATGCAAAAACGCTCTTTGTAGCGCCGCCGAATTCTCTATTCTTCTCAAGGAGAACTACTTTCTTTCCTGCCTTAGCTAAGTAACAGGCAGCGACAAGAGCGTTATGGCCACCACCGACTATGGCAACTTCGTAATCGTGCTGCATTTAGAGCGTGCGCAGGATCCGGTTAAAAGCCTCTTCGATATTTTCAGCGCTTGTTCCAAAATTCAACCGGGCAAATTGTGCATGTCTCGGGCTGTAGAACGAACCTGAATTGATCGCCAACTTACCCTTCTCAAGGATTGCCTTGGTTGGATCTTCACCAAGACCAAGATTGGATAGATCAAGCCAGGCTAGATATCCAAAGTCAGGGATGCGATAACCAATCGCTGGGATCTTGGAGTCAATCAACGCTCTAATTAACTTCCGATTCTCATCTAGAGTTTTGAGTGCGCCTTCAAGCCAGTCTCTTGATTTTTCGAATGCAGCAGTAGCTGCGACAGCGCCAAATAGCGATGCTCGGAATGCTACCGAGATTGGCATGGAATTGATGCGATCTTTCAGCGCTTCAATCTCGGTGATGATCATGGCGCACTTTAGGCCAGCGAGATTAAAGGCCTTGCTAGCGCTAGTTACACAAATTCCAACTTCTCGGGCCGAATCTGAGACTGAGAGAAAAGGAACAAAGGTTTTTCCAGGATATGTGAGCGCGGCATGAATCTCATCGCTAACAACTATTACGCCATATTGCTTTGCTAGATCAGCAATCCGAGCTAATTCACTCTTGGTGAAGATGACACCAACTGGATTATGAGGGCTACAGAGTATGTGCACCTTTGCGCCAGCTTTGTAGGCTCGCTCAATGCCGTCAAAATCAAGGGAGTACTCCATGCCCTTTTCAATTAGCGGCACATCAACTAATTCAGCTTTTACCTCCGCTACCCAGCGCCACATATTGTCGTAAACAGGAGAGTTGAGCACGACTCGATCTCCGGGGTTAATGAGAGTTCGAATAACTTCTACAGTTCCAACGCCGACATCGGTTGCGATGCGCATTTGGGATAAATCCGGGCTCCAGCCCCAGCAGGCACTTGAAAAGTTCTTAAATGCTTCGAACATTTCTGGGAATGGTCCAAGGTATCCGGTATCTGAGCGATCGATCATGTCGCGCAGCGCAACTTTGATCTCTTCCGCAATTGGGAAATCCATTTCGGCAACGGGAAGCGGAAGGACATCGCTAGGGAATTGTCGCCATTTAACGCTCTTACGTTTTCTTAATTCAGATAATGGAAATGCGCGAATGTCATCGGCCATAGACGGCAGTATGCCACTGAACTTAGAAGTTGTGAAAGCAATTAGCCTTTAACTGAGCCGGCAAGAAGGCCGCGGACAAAGTAACGTTGGAGCGCGAAGAAGACTGCGACTGGAACAAGAATTGAAACGAATGCGCCAGCAGTAAGTAGTTCCCAATCCCCACCTCGAGTTCCGGTCATCTCGGCAAGTCGGACCATCAGGGGTGCGATTTCCCGCTTTCCACCGCCAAATGTAAGTGCAACCAAAAGGTCATTCCAGGTCCATAAGAACTGGAAGATGGCAAAGGAAGCGATAGCCGGAACGCTAAGCGGCAAGATGATCTGTCGGAATAGTTTGAAGTGATCAGCACCGTCGACGCGCGCCGCCTCAATCAACTCACGCGGTAGTTGCGCAATAAAGTTATGGAGAAGGAAGATCGCAAGAGGCAATCCAAACATCGTATGGGCTAGCCAGATCGGGATAAATGTTCCAGTGATTCCAAAACTTGGAATTACAGTAAAGCTTCCAATGTGAAGGCCTCCGGAGAAGAGTTGAAGAAGTGGAATCAATGACATCTGGAGTGGAATTACTTGTAGCGCGAAGATAGTGAAGAAGAGGAAATTTCTTCCTTTGAAATCAAACCATGCGATTGCATAAGCAGCAAAGATTGCAATGGTTATTGGAATTATTGTCGAAGGAATCACGATTGCAAAGGTATTTAAGAAGTACTGACTCAAAGGTGGAGTTGCGCCCCTTCCCTCAAATAAAACCCTTGTGTAGTTAGTGAAGGTGAACTCTGGGTTTGTAAAAACGGTCCACCAACCTGAGCTATTGATTCCAGTGCTCGGTCTAAATGATGTTACGAAAAGACCGAATGTTGGGATTGTCCAAATAGTGGCTAACACTATGGCGGTAAAACTTGCCCATGGTGAACTGAGATGGGTTTTAACTACCTCTACATCTCGTTTGCGAAGCTTGCGGGCCATTAGCGCTCACTCCGTTCGCGGCGAAGATTTACAACGTTATAGGCAACCAATGGAAGAACGCCGAGGAAAAGGATTATTGCTAGGGCGCTTCCGGTGCCGTAATTCAAGGCGCGGAAAGACTGGTTATACATCTCATTTGCAATCACGCTAGTTTTGAAGTTTCCACCAGTCATTGTGCGGATGATGTCAAATACCTTTAGGGCACCGATAGTTATCGTGCTTAAAACTACGATGATTGTTCCTCTAATCATGGGGACGGTAACGCGCGAGAATCGCTTCCAGCCACTTGCGCCATCGAGCATCGATGCTTCCAGGATCTCATCGGGAATGGCTTTGATTGCCGCCGATAGCACCACCATCGCAAATCCAGTTTGGATCCAGACAAAGACCACAATCAAAAGGAAAGTGTTGAGTGGATTTACCAGCAACCAGTTCGTAGGTACAAAGCCAAACCATTCCGCAACTTGGCTCAGCAGACCAATCTCCGGAGCACGTTCATTAGGTTCGAATTGGTAGACAAATTTCCAGATAATTCCAGCGCCGACAAATGAGATTGCCATCGGCATAAAGATCAAAGACTTCACTAGCCCAGGACGGCGCATCCGATCAGTGAGAACGGCGATTAATAGACCAAAACCGGTTGAAGCTATTGGAGCAACGATCATCCAGACGCCAGTGTTTCTGAGTACATCGAGAATCTCTGGTTGAGTGAACGCCCATTGGTAATTCTCCCAACCAACGCTCTCATTGCCACGCGCATCTCGAAATGAGAGATAAAGAGTTCTAAATGCTGGTGCAACCAAACCAATAAAGAGGAAAAGCAAGGCTGGGGCCAAGAAGATTACATATTTGAGAATTCTTTGGACCCGCTCACCGGTTCGTTCAGAGAGCGCAAATGCGATTGCAACTAGCGCGCCGAAGATCAGGATCGTGAGCGTGAGGCCAGTTAATTTTGAGACCGCTTGCTCCAACTGAGACTGGCGAGCAGCAATCTCAATCATTTAGGTCTCCTGTTTTTAATAACTTATCGAGATGAGAATCAAGATAAGAAGAGGTGTGGTGACTTTACCGCCACCACACCTCTGTTACTACTTACTTATTTGGTCCTTTTAGGACTTAGGCCAGGACTTCTCGATTGCATCGAGAACAGCCTTATCGGACTTGTTCTCAGCAACCCAAGCAGTCATTTCCTTCCAGAACGAACCAGCTCCAACTGCTGCTGGCATCGCATCAGAACCATCGAAGCGGAATGTGGTTGCATTCTTGAGAATTTCAACCGCATTCTTATTCACTGGATCTGCGACATTTGCAACATCGAGGCCCTTGTTAGCTGAGAACCAGCCACCAAGTGCAGCCTTCTTGTTGTTCCACTCTGGGGATGTGAGGTAGAGCTGAACAGCTGCTACTTCTGGGCGATCCGAGAATGATCCGACGAATTCGCCACCACCAAGTGCTGGACGCTGATCAGCAGTCACACCTGGGAAGTAGAAGGTTGTGATTCCACCTTCCGTTGTTGTGTCATCTGGTGTGACAATCGTGGCGCCATAGTCAGCGCTCAAGATTCCACCCAAGAATGACGCCTGGCGATGCATCGCACAGGATCCATCAACGATTCCCTTTCCACCTTCTTGGAAGGTGGTTGTGGCAATAGCTGGGACGTTTCCAACATACTTAGGATTCTTTAGGATCTTGCCTGCTTCCTTGAGAACTGCAGCGACCTTTGCATCATTGAATGGCATGCTGTGATCAACCCACGCATCATAGGTAGATGCATCGTTTACACGGAGCATTAGATCTTCCATCCAGTCCGTTCCAACCCAACCAGTTGCATCTCCAGAACCGAAGCCAACGCACCATGGTTGTACATTGCCGCCAGCTGCGATCTCATCAGAGAGAGCTAGTAGCTCTGCCCAAGTTGTTGGAATGCTCCAGCCATTATCTGCGAATGTCTTTGGTGAGTACCAGATGAATGACTTTACGTTTGCACCAAGTGGAGCGGCATAGAAGGTACCGTCAACGGTTCCGTATGCCTTCCAATCTGCGCCGTAATACTCATCTGCAGCTGCAGATACATCGCCAGTAGCTGGGAACATCTTGCCCGTTGCAACCATTGCCTTTAGAAGACCTGGCTGTGGGAAAACGGCGAGATCAGGAGCCGTGCCACCTTCTACACGAACTGGAAGTTGTGCTTCGAATTCAGCAGTTCCGTTCCAATTAATTATGATGCCGGTGCAATCTTCGAACTCTGCGAAGGATTCCTGATAGATCTCTGCTTCTGGGCTACGAATCGAAGAATAGATTTCGACTTCGACGCCTTCATAATTTCCATATGACTCGTACGCATCGCAATTTCCACCGCTTGCCGAATCATCTGAACTTCCACATCCAGAGATGACAAGGGAGAGCGCTGCGAACAAGCTGGTCGCCAGAATTAGACGACGCCGCAAAAATGCGGTCATTTAACTTCCCCTTTCGAAAGGAACTCCCTAGGTTTTCCCAGGAAGTTTGACCGCAGTTTTCTCCTTTGAGCCCGCCAGGGCAACCCATAGCCCTGAAAATAGGCTGAAAACGGCTAACAGTTCTGTTATTTCAAAGCGGTAAGCCAGCAGGTCGCATCCCCGGGCAGAGTGAGGCGCCCGCCATTGATGGCAACCCCTGGCCTTGAACTGAAGAGAAGTTCAAATCCGCTGGGCACTTCAAGAACCATAGTTCCCGCGGTTGTGTTGGCAAAGAGCGCAAAGCCAGGGCCTCGCTGAAAAGCGATCACACCTTCTGGCGCCGCTAACCAATTGATTTCATAATCGCTAGAGCTCTTTAGCGCTGGATGCTGGTTTCGAATTCGCAAACTCTCTCGATAGAAATTTAGCGAGCTACTTCTCTCTTTATCTTGCGCGGAAACGCTCTTAGAACCCCAATGAGAGGGGATTGGTAGCCAAGGCACTCCCGTTGTAAATCCAAATTTGCTTGTAGGTTCATTTGCGGTATCCCATGGCAATGGAATCCGTGCTCCATCGCGCCCCTTATCTTTCCCATTAGTGCGGAAGAAGATCGGATCTTGTCTAACTTCATCTGAGAGCTCGCCATCGGCTAGCCCCAACTCTTCCCCTTGAAAAATGTAGATACCGCCGGGAAGTGCATGAGTGAGTAGCGCAAAGGCTCTAGCGCGCCACTCGCCTGTTTCGCCACCGCCAAGTCTTGTTACTAATCGCGGGGAGTCATGATTTGAGAGGACCCAAGTTGGTGGGGCGGATACAGCAGCAACTTCAGAGAGTGTCCGCTTAATTGCCGTAATTAAGGTGGTAGCGCTCCAAGGTGCAACTAGGAAATCGAAGTTAAATATCTGATGTAGCTCATCACTTCTAACATAACGCGCTGCGCGGGAACTTGGATGGACCCACGCTTCCGCAACTGAAATCCGCTCCCCCGGATACGAATCGAAAATCTTCCGCCAGCCTCGATAGATCTCATGGACGCCTTCACGATCAAAGAAGGGAACATCGCTTAGTAGTTCTGCGCGTTCTTTATCTGGCATATCTGTTACATCAAGTCGGAGCGCTCTAGTTAACGCTTCTGGATCATGGTGATCTTTCAAAATCTCATCTTTTGCTAAACCATGTGCAACATCGATTCGAAAACCATCGACGCCCAAGTCAAGCCAGAATCGAAGCGTGGCTTCGAAATCTTCCTGCACTTCTTGGTTATCCCAATTTAAATCTGCTTGGGTTGAATCAAATAGATGTAAATACCACTGGCCAACAGTTCCATCTTTCTCAGTGATGCGACTCCATGCCGGTCCTCCGAAAATCGAATTCCAATTGTTCGGCGGGATTTCACCAGTTGCGCCGCGACCATCATAAAAATGAAAGCGCGCTCGCTCTGGTGAGCCTTTAGGCGAATCTAAGGCGGCTTTGAACCAGTGATGTTCGGTAGAGAAATGATTTGGAACAATGTCAACGATGATTTTCAAGCCAACTTTATGAGCGCCTTCAATAAGCGCTTTCGCATCACCTAGATCTCCAAATCTTGGATCAACATCGCGCGGATCGGCGACGTCATAACCGCCATCCTTATTCGGAGACTTATAGAACGGACTCAACCAAATGGCATCTACTCCGAGAGATTTCAAGTAATCGATACGCGTTAATACGCCTTTTAGATCGCCCTCACCATCGCCATTGCTATCTTGAAATGAGCGCGGATATACCTGGTAGATGGCGCTATTCGGCCACCAAGACTTCATTGTCATTGCTGCTCGTCAGGGTTTATGCGTCTGGTGGAGTTACGAACGACTAGCGTGGTTGGCATCGTAAGTGAGTGCGGTTCGCTACGTGGCGACTTCAATCGCTCCATTATTGACCAGGCGGCCATCTCACCCATGAGCGGAACTGGCTGTTCAATCGTTGTGAGATCAGAGAACTCAGCCATTTCGTGGCCATCAAAACCAATGATGGAGATGTCATCAGGTACTTTCAAACCATTTCGCTTAATTGCTTGTAGCGCACCAAGTGCCATCTCATCAGAGAGGGCAAATATTGCGGTCGGGCGATTCGGCCGAGCTAGCAGATCATCCATCGCCCTGCTTGCGCCATGCATTGTGAAATCACCATAGACCTCGCGGGATGGAACCCACTCCAAACCATTCTCCGCAAGGACCTGCATAAAACCTCTTCGTCGATCTTGTGGGACGCTAAATCCAAATGGATCATCTGGGCGTCCCGCGAGTAAACCAATCTTCTTATGACCAAGGTTGACTAAATGCTGAGTTGCGGTGCGCGCTCCAGCTACATCATCGATTGCCACACTAGCGCACCGCTCGTGATGCATTCCAACAAGTGCGATGGGAATCCCTAAGCTCAACATGGATTCAAACTCTTCTTCGGTCGGTGGAAGGCTTATTACTATCAAG
>JALRKE010000025.1 GCA_023254845.1 Candidatus Nanopelagicaceae bacterium
GCCTTTCATCCTGCTTGTTTGTTGTTAGTTATCTCTGGTTTTTATTTCTTGTTTTTATGTCTGGTTCTTATTAGGTAGATAAAGAAAAAGGGGCCCGAATCCTTTTGGATTCGAGGCCCCTGGCTTCTCTATCTCGAGATTTACTCGATAGAGCTCCAGGTGCCGAATCCATCGGCTGTCTTCTTGGTTGCAAAATAGAAGTTGTAACCAGAGACTGCTGACCAATGGGTAGCCCAACGGCGATGAGCGCGCTTGGCATTCATCGTGATTTGAGTACTCGTGGTCTGCATCCGGCAAGGGTAAAGCACCGAAAAGAGCGCTCGCAACCGAGTTATTCGATACTTTGATTTAAGCGCTTATGAGCCCTGCTTCACGCAGGAATGGGCTCGGTTCGCCCGCATAAGAGATGGAAAGCGAGCGCTTCGCGCGGGTAATGCCCACATAAAAGAGGCGACGCTCCTCCTCGATCGGTGCGGATGCCCAAGGCAGGTTTGAGGCAGAAGCGCCTGCAATAAAGACCCAATCCCACTCAAGGCCCTTTGCGCCATGAAGCGTTGCCAGAGTTACACCGGGAAGTGCCGGAGGATTGTTCTGTTCGGCGCGATCTTCAAGTTCGCGTAAGAAAGAGCGCATCGAATCGATGCCATCGCTAGAAAGTTCATGGGCCAGTTGGATAAGTGCACGTGCAAATTTGTCGTTCTCCCCAAATTGCTTCAACAGATCTCTTAGCTCACTTAGCCAATCTCCCTTTGGATCTGAAAGAACTGAACCACTTCGTATAGCAGCCACCATTTCACGGACAGCGCCTCGCTCAAAGAATCGCTCAGCCGTTCTAATCTGGTTTTCAATACCTGCCAAGTTAAGTGCATCTTCAATTGCCTCAAGTTGCGCATTAGTTCTTGCCAAAATTGCAATCGCTTGCGGACTGATTCCACTTTTTATAGTCTCGCCAACTTTTTCAGCGATAGATATCAATTCTCCTGATTCACTTGTAAATGCCGAGCTCTTAGGAAGTTCACCATGGCTATTAACCGCATCGAGATCATGCCCTAACCCACCATTTCGCAGGATCGTATTTGCAAGGTTGATAATCTCTGGAGTGGAGCGGTATCCAGCGCTCAATCGAATGACCTCAGCGTCAGGATATTTTTTTGTGAAGTTAAGTAAGAAAGCTGGAGTAGCGCCAGCGAAGGAATAAATTGTTTGGGCTGGATCTCCAACAACACAGATATCTTCACGTTTACCTAGCCATAGATCTAGAAGTCGTTGCTGCAGCGGTGAGACATCTTGATACTCATCGACTGTGAAGTAACGGTATTGATCGCGCACCCGCTCTCGAATCTCGCGCACTTCCTCAAGCATTCCGACTGTAAGTAAGAGAACATCTTCAAAATCAATGGCGCGCTCTTGTTTCTTTAGGCTCTCATAGGCCTCATAAACGCGTGCGATATCCAGAGCGCCCAAACGCGAGGCAGCACTCTTCGATTGAGTTTTTGTGGGGAGGCGACGTTGACCTTCTTCTACGCTCTTTGCATATTCATCACTTGGAATCTGCATAACTTTCGCCCACTCGATCTCACCTGAGATATCGCGGAGCAAGCTCGGGCTCTTGGTCACCGCAATGCCGGCGCGGTCGAGCGCTTCGCCGAGAAATCCGCTCTTACTCGTTAACAGGGATGGAAAACGACCACCGAGGGCTTGGGGCCAGAAATACATCAGTTGCTTGAGCGCTGCCGCGTGGAATGTACGCGCTGCGATATTTGGAACGCCGAGCGTTCGTAGTCTGGAGCGCATCTCACCGGCAGCCCGGGCGGTAAAGGTTAAGGCCAAGATTCGATTGGCATCCACGACTCCGATATCAACCGCATATGCCAAACGATGAGTTATCGCTCGCGTTTTGCCGGTACCAGCTCCGGCAATTACACAAACCGGACCACGGACCGCAGTTGCTACCGCGCGTTGCTCTTCATCAAGAGATGAAAGAATCTCTTGCGCTAGTTGCGCCATGTCTCAGAACCAACTAAGTCTTCTTTTGCATCGACTCCGTACCAAGCTTCAATCATCGCCCGCGCAACTGAAATTCTGGGTGGTAGAAGTAAATCTTGGGAGCCAACTTTTGATTTTAAATCATTTCGATCCAACCAAATAATCTCTTCAATCTCTTCCCCATCAGCTTTCACCGAATCTGGATTAGAGATTGTTGCTTCAAAGGCGATCATCAGCGAGGCAGGGAAGGGCCATGGTTGGGAGCCGAGATAACGCATATTTTCAACGGTTCCACCGCACTCTTCAGCGACCTCTCGTAAGACGGTGCTTTCAAAAGACTCTCCTGGCTCGACAAATCCTGCAAATGTTGAGAACCGCTTTGCTGGCCAGACTTTCTGGCGACCTAGAAGAATTCGATCTGCTTTATCTTTAACTAAAACAATAACTGCTGGATCAGTACGAGGATGGTGGTCACTTTCACAAGCTTCACATTTTCGAACTGCGCCACCCATCGTGGACTTAGTCTCTGCGCCACACTTTGCACATCTTCTATGGGCCTCATGCCATTGGGCTATCGCGAGAGCGTGAACGGCGGCGCCAATTTCGAGTGAGTTGAGAGATTTTCCAATCGTTCGTAGCGATTCGTACTCCTTGGGAAAGTCAGTAATCTCAGTACTTTGATGGAATACAAAATATGGGGTGCCCGATTTATCTAAGCCGAGGAAATATCGCTCGGCCTCTTTCTCTCTTGCGGTAACTGAGTTGCTCGTTAAAAACTCGAGGGAGCCACCAGCACATCTAAAGCGATCACCTAACAGCTCGATTATCTTTGCTCGCTGCCACATCTCATCGAGAGCTGCTTGGTCGCCCCTTAAATGCGCAGCCCGATCCAATTCACTTCTCGACAAGGCAAGTGTGAGCGGAAGGGCTATTTGCGGTGAATTGGCGAGCACGGGGCGACCTTACTAGGAGCGCGGACTAGCCTTAATGGCATGGGAAATGTAGTAACTGGAGCGGGTAACGGTGCTACACGGGCGCAATCCGGCTTCACTGTTACTTCGTGGAACCTATTACATGGAATGGCCATTCCACCAACAACCGGTGCAACGCTACGTGGAGCGCTAGAGAAGTTAACGGCTGATATCTCAAGTGATGTAATTGCAATCCAAGAGGTAGATGTGCATCAGACTCGCTCCGGAAATGGCAATCAGGTAAGGGAAATTGCCGAATTGATTGGCGCGAAATATTGGGCCTTTGCACCATCGATGTATGGAACGCCGGGCGAGAAGTGGCACGGCGTAACTGAAGAGATTGTTTTTGATAACTTAACTCCATTTCCACCGGATGCGATGTATGGAATTGGGATTGTTTCAAGGGTTCCAGTACGGCGATGGCATCGAATTAATCTTGGAAAAGCCCCTCTTGGAATGCCGCTACTTGTGGCAGGCGAAAAACGCCCGCAATTCATCTATGTATCTGATGAACCTAGATCAGCGCTCGTTGCAGAGCTAGAGAATGGAATCTCGGTAACAACTACTCATCTCTCATTTGTCCCGCTAAAAAATCTCTTGCAGTTAAGAAAAATTGCTAAATGGGTGGAACAACTTCCTGGAATTCACATCATGACTGGAGATTTCAATCTACCTTGGGGGCTCGCGCCTAAGATCTCCGGTTGGCGCGATCTAGTTGTCGGGCCCACTTATCCTTCTTGGAAGCCATCAATTGAGTTTGATTACATTATGAGTAAAGAGCTAAGAGAGGAAGATGTAATGGCCAGAATTCATAGCCACTTTGGCATCAGCGATCACTTAGCTTCAAGCATCACAATTCGTTAACAGTAGAAAATTAAGTGGGTGAAACTAGGCTACGTTAGATTTACGGCCAAGGGCGACTTTATGAGAGTTGAAGGCCTTTAGTAACTCACTCCGTTTTCCATCAGGCATCGCAAATGTCGCGGCATATGCCGACCAGGCATTTAACTTCCCAAGATCATCGCAGGCCATCAAGCGAGTAATCAACTCTTCCCAATCCCCTTTATCCATAGGCTTCTTCGCCGGTGCTTTTGAAGGCTGATTTCGAGCTGCTTTAGACATCTCTTCTCTACTTGGGCGCTTACCCTTCGCGGCGAAACCAAGATTGGCTAGGCAACGTCCGATACTTGAGGTCTCACAGTTCTCACTCGCATTCGAGCGATTAACCGGTGAAGTTCCCTCTATCTCGGTTGCAAAACCAGTTGCTTGTGGCCGGATATCATCAAGATTTGTGTAGGCCTCAGTACGACATATCCATTCAACTCTTCCATCAGGTCGCTCGGTCCGCTCAAGGTTAGTAAGTAGCCGTCCATTCGGGTATTTGGCCCAAAAAGAACGGATCCGATTCTCGACCGGTTCATAATCATTTAGATTGAAGTAACTCATCTATTGGCCCACCGCCATCAATAACTCTTCCGACATAACTTCAGATGGACTCAATGCGCCAGCTCGAAAAGCGCCAAGAAGCGCCTCTCGGCCGCCATCTTTAAATCGCGTTGCGATATATGGATCGCGAGTATTGAAGTGGATGAAGTCCAAGACTTCACCAGTCCTCGGATAAATAGCTTTTCCATCGACATTTTCAACGGAGTCGAGAATGTGCTTGCGGAATGAATCACGGACGCTCTCAACAATCTCGTACTCCCAATTACTCTTCACCCATTCAACGAGGGCCTTCTCACTCAATACCTCAGCAGAATTCTTAGGATGTACTAGCGAAACCTTCGCAATCTCCTCACCCTCAAGTACGGCCTTTGCTGCATCAGCGCCAACTTCTTCAAGAGCGTCGGCAAACTCGCGGCGCAATCGATCTTTCGCCTCTTTCGCAGCGTCAGCGATCAGAGTGATGGCGGAGAGTTGGAATGCCAGTTCTCGTAGGTTCATGGGTGGTGCCTCCTGCTTCTTTTCGATAGCCGGAGTACACAACCCACCACTGACAAAGTGCGAAAAAGCCTTTATTTATCGGCGTTTTCCGCGATTTTAGAGAGTTAGCCCTCTTGGTTCGCCTTCTTGGCTTTGGAGGTCAACCGTGAGCGCTCGTTCTGGTTAAGTACCACTTTTCGGATTCGCACATTTATCGGCGTTACTTCAACGCACTCATCTTCGCGGCAATATTCGAGAGCTTGTTCCAGGTTCAAGATTTTTGGTGGAATCAGGCGTTCATTCTCATCTGATCCAGCAGCGCGCATATTTGTTAATTTCTTTTCGCGCACGATATTCACATCCATATCTTCAGGGCGTGAGTTCTCGCCAATCACCATTCCCTCATATACATCCGAGCCGACTTCAGAGAAGATCGTGCCGCGCTCTTGTAGGGCAAAGATCGCATATGAAGTTGCAGTACCGGAGCGATCTGAGACCAGCGAGCCAGTTGGACGAGTCCTTAGCTCTCCGCTCCAAGGTTCATAGCCATCAAATACATGGTGCAATAGCCCGGTTCCACGAGTCTCTGTTAAGAACTCAGTTCTAAATCCAATCAATCCTCGAGATGGAACCTTGAAATCCATTCGAATCCAACCAGTTCCATGATTGACCATCTGTTCCATACGACCTTTACGGAGCGCCATTAGTTGGGTAATCACTCCGAGATAATCCTCCGGAGCATCAATCGTCAATCGCTCCATCGGCTCATGCAATTTGCCATCAATGGTTTTCGTTACGACTTGTGGCTTTCCGACCGTGAGCTCAAAACCTTCCCGACGCATCATTTCAACTAGAACAGCAAGTTGAAGTTCACCGCGGCCCTGAACCTCCCACGTATCGGGGCGTTCGGTATTTAGAACACGAAGTGAGACATTTCCAACGAGCTCTGCATCTAGTCGATTTTTAACTAACCGCGCAGTTAATTTCTTACCAACTCGACCTGCAAGAGGTGAGGTATTGATGCCAATAGTCATTGAAATACTCGGCTCATCCACGGTGATTAATGGCAGCGGGTATGCATTTTCAGCATCCGCAAGGGTCTCGCCCAAGGTGATTGTCTCGATGCCTGCCACAGCGATGATGTCTCCAGGTCCAGCCTCGGTAACCGGCACTCGCTCCAAACCTTCAGTCATCATTAATTCTGAGATCTTTACCTTCTCTTGGCTTCCATCGGTTTTTAGCCAAGAAACGGTCTGGCCTTTCTTGATGGTTCCTTCATGAACGCGACAGAGCGCAAGGCGACCAAGGTAAGGAGATGAATCCAAGTTTGTTACATGCGCTTGTAGCGGCGCACCCTCGTGATACTTCGGCGCTGGAATAGTTTTAAAGATTACATCAAAGAGCACGTCAAGATTTTCCGCATCAGGCATTCCGCCATCAGCAGGACGATTTAGCGATGCCCGCCCTGCCTTGGCAGAAGTGTAAACAATTGGAAAATCGATCTGATTTTCAGTGGCATCAAGATCTAGGAATAGCCCGTAAGCCTCATCTACAACTGCAGCGATTCGAGCATCCGGGCGATCAACTTTGTTGATAATTAGAATAACTGGAAGATTCTTCTGTAGCGCTTTACGGAGAACGAAACGAGTTTGCGGGAGTGGGCCTTCCGATGCATCAACAAGAAGCGCTACGCCATCGACCATTTCTAACCCGCGCTCAACCTCGCCACCGAAATCTGCGTGGCCAGGAGTATCAATAATGTTAACGATTGATGAGCCGCGCTTTACTGCAGTGTTCTTGGCAAGAATTGTGATTCCCTTTTCCCGCTCAAGGTCCATCGAGTCCATAACTCGATCTTGGGTCTCTGATTGCTCTTTATGTGCAGCGAAGGCTCCCGACTGCCATAACATCGCATCAACTAAAGTTGTCTTGCCATGATCTACGTGAGCGATGATTGCGATATTACGGAGATCAGCGCGCTCTTTCTCAGCGAGGCCAGCTAAATGTGGCGATTTTGAATGGTTTCTAGACATTGAACCGGAACTCTACGACATCGCCATCTTGCATTATGTAATCCTTACCTTCCATGCGGACTTTTCCGCGCGAACGAGCTTCGGTCATTGATCCTGCAGCTACCAAATCATCAAAGGAGATGATCTCTGCTTTGATGAAACCTTTTTGAAAGTCGGTGTGAATAACGCCAGCCGCCATCGGCGCAGTATCGCCCTTATGAATCGTCCAGGCCCGCGCCTCTTTTTCACCTGCAGTCAAATATGTTTGAAGTCCCAAAGTTTTGAATCCGACTCGGGCAAGGGTGCTAAGACCAGGTTCATCAAGACCGATTGATTTCAGGAGCTCGAGTGATTCAGTATCATCTAACTCTGCAAGTTCTGCTTCAGTCTTTGCATCAAGAAATATCGCTTCGGCCGGCGCAACTAGTTGTTGTAGCTTGGCGCGCAACTCTTTGTCGCCTAATTCCTTTGCATCAACATTGAAGACATATAGGAAGGGCTTTGCAGTCAATAGACCTAACTCTTTGAGCAGCGCTAAATCAACTTTGGAACCGAAGAGAAGTTTTCCATCGGCGAGGATTTTCTCAGCCTCACGCATCGCATCAAGTACCACTTGGCGCTCTTTGGCTTGGCGTGCTTCTTTCTCTACTCGTGGAATCGCCTTCTCTAAAGTCTGCAGGTCTGCTAGTTGTAACTCGGTATTTATGGTTTCGATATCACTTGCCGGCTCGACGCGACCATCAACGTGAACCACATCAGGATCGGTGAAGACGCGGATGACCTGGCAGATTGCATCGCTCTCACGGATATTTGCGAGGAACTTATTACCTAGGCCCGCTCCCTCAGAGGCGCCCTTTACAATTCCAGCGATATCTACAAAGGAGACTGAGGCCGGAATGATCCGCTCGGAACTGAAGATCTTCGCTAAAACTGCCAGCCGCTCATCCGGCACGCCAACTACGCCCACATTTGGCTCGATAGTGGCGAAGGGGTAGTTCGCAGCCAAGACATTGTTCTTCGTCAGGGCGTTGAAGAGGGTCGACTTTCCAACATTGGGAAGGCCGACGATTCCAATTGAGAGGCTCACGAGGAGTAGAGCCTAACCGTCAATGTCAGCCCCTCCTGCCACGATAGGCATATGAACGGTGCGACATACCTCATTCTCGGTCTAGTTATTGGTCTAGCGATCGGACTTGGCCTCGGATTTCTATATGCCACTACGCGAGTGAATAGTGAAAAGGGAAAGGTCGAATTACTCAACACGCAAATCGAAGAACTCCGCCGCGAAGAGACTCGATTAACTACCCTGAATGAACAACTCCGCGCTGTCACGACTGGAATGACCCAATTAACTACCCAGGCACAAGAGGCGGAAGTAAAGCGAGCTCGCGCTGAAAGTGAGATGCGCACCCAGATCGAGACGATGCGCCTCGGAAATGAGAATCTGCTCCGCGAAACTACAAAATTAGCGGGCGCGCTCTCGAACTCGCAAACTCGCGGAAAGTATGGCGAAGCCCAACTAGAGACGCTTCTTGAAAATGCTGGGTTGTTAGAGAACGTTCATTTCTTCAAACAAGATTATCGAGCATCTGGAACTGAGATCTCTAAGCCCGATATCAAGATTTCTGTACCTGGTGGAAGTGAGATCTTTATCGACTCCAAGTTCCCCTTTGATCGATTCCTTGAAGCGGTCGTTGAGAAGGATCCGGTTGAGCGCGCTCGCTTGATGGCCCTCCACGCCAAGGATCTCTTAGGACATGTAAATGCTCTAGCAAAACGAGGCTACCAAGAGAGCGGAAACTCTCCGGATTACGTAGTTCTCTTCGCTCCCTTTGAATCGATTCTCTCTGAAGCTTTGGATGTTGAGCCACAGCT
Source organism: Candidatus Nanopelagicaceae bacterium (assembly GCA_023254845.1). GTDB lineage: Bacteria > Actinomycetota > Actinomycetes > Nanopelagicales > Nanopelagicaceae > MAG-120802. Next base: position 8,768 of record JALRKE010000025.1, read on the forward strand.
TCTCCATAAAGCATTTGAAAAAAATGTCACTATCGCTACCCCCACAACGATGATGGCCTTGTTGCGGACAGTTGCTTATGTATTTAGCCGAAGTGAACTTGCAAAGAATGCCCAAGAAATTACTGATTTGGCTGGTGAGCTTTTGAAACGAATTGGAAAGGTCCACTCCAAGATTGAAACTCTAGGTGATCGCCTCAAGTCAACCGAGCGCGCCTTCAATGACCTAATCAAGAGCGCTGAAGAGAATGTCCTCAAACCAGCTAGAAAGATGGTCAAGTTAGGAGCGCCCTCCTCAAGTAAATTGAAGGCCTTAGATGAAGTGGATGATGAGGTCCGCGCGATTGCTCCTAAAGCTATTGAGAATCCGGAGCTATTTGCAGAGGATATAGATTTGGAAGATCTCGATGAAAGTGATGGCGATGACAAGTAATTCTGCTCTTCCAAAGCCCCCAATAAAAAGCCCTGTAAAAGGTGCTGGTTTAACGAAGCCTGGAGTAGTGATCCTTCAATTTCTATTAATCGCCTTCGTTGCAATGATCGAAATCTTTTTCCGTTCAAATGTCGGATTTATCACTGGTCTTGCTATCTGGGCCGCTTATTACGGCGCGCTCATTTATGGAAGAAAGGGAACTACCTACGTCGCGGTAGTAAATCCTCCGATTGCATTTGCCTTTGCCACGCTCTTTTTGCTTCCAACGGTTGGTGGAATCTCACTTAGTTTTACCCGAATTGGAATTGATCTTGTAACTGGCCTTGCTAGCGTCGCGCCCTTTTTGATCTCCGGCTCGCTCTTTGGTTGGTGGCATTACTTCAAGGAGCGTAAGCAACTACTTTCCAGCAGCCTTTAAATCCTTACGTAGCTCTGGTGGAAGGGCAAAGAGAAGGCTCTCCTCCATCGCACGGAACTCGCTAACATCGGAAAAGCCACGTCTAGCTAGCTCTTCTAGCAGGTCTTTAACTAACAACTCTGGGACCGATGCTCCGCTAGTCACGCCAATTGTTTCCACTCCTTCAAACCATTCATCTTTAACTTCACTCGCATAATCAATTAGATAGGCCGCTTTTGCACCATACTCTTTTGCAACTTCTACCAAGCGCACCGAGTTAGATGAATTGGTGGAGCCCACAACTAGGACCAACTCGGTCTGGGGCGCGATCTGCTTTATTGCGACTTGGCGATTTTGAGTCGCATAACAGATGTCATCAGATGGGGGATCTTGCAATTGTGGGAAACGCTCTTTGAGCGTTCCCACCATTTCTAAAGTTTCATCAACGCTAAGCGTGGTCTGAGAGAGCCAAGCGACGGGACGATTTGGATCGATTTCAATGGTCCGCGCCTGTTCAAGTCCATCTACAAGACGGATGTGATCCGGAGCTTCCCCAGCAGTTCCCTCAACTTCTTCATGCCCGTTATGGCCAATCAGAAGGATCTGTAAATCATCGGCGGCAAAACGGCGCGCTTCTTGATGGACCTTAGTCACTAACGGACAGGTTGCATCAATAGTTCTTAATTGTCGGCTTGCTGCTTCCTCATGAACTTTTGGTGAGACTCCATGCGCTGAGAAAACTACCCGTGCACCTTCTGGGACTTGGTCAGTCTCATCTACAAATATTGCGCCCTTCTTCTCAAGGGACTCGACAACATGCTTGTTGTGAACGATCTGTTTGCGGACATATACCGGAGCACCATAAAGCTCAAGGGCTTTTTCCACAGTAATTACCGCGCGATCAACCCCGGCGCAATAACCGCGAGGCGCAGCAAGGAGAACTCGCTTCGACATGCGCGCATCCTATTAGTATCGCGCCATGCTCGAAACTTCAGCGGAAAAACCAGTACCGGTACGCGTAGTTTCAGAAGCTATTAGCGACTACATAAATCGCCTCGGCCAAATCTGGGTAGAAGGTGAGATTGCGCAATTAAATGATCGCGCTGGTTCTGGAATGGTTTATATGCGTCTTCGAGATCCCAGCGTTGATATGTATCTGGAAGTGACCTGTCCTAGATCTGTATTTAAGGCCGTTGCACCTTTAACTGATAACGCTCGCGTTGTTATAAATTCAAAGGTTAATTTCTATACCCCAACCGGTCGCCTCTCGCTAAATGCAAAGGAGATCCGCCAAGTTGGTGTTGGTGAGTTATTGGCCCGCCTCGAAGCGTTAAAGAAGATGCTAGCCGCAGAAGGGCTCTTTGCCTCAGAACGGAAGAAGCCGCTTCCCTTTCTTCCCAACAAGATCGGCTTGATCTGCGGCAGAGCGAGCGCTGCTGAGAAAGATGTTAAAGAGAATGCGAAGCGTCGTTGGCCCGCCGTGATATTTGAAACTAGAGAGGTAGCAGTACAGGGCGCAGATGCAGTAATCCAAGTATCCGCAGCGCTTCAAGAATTAGATAGCGATCCAGATGTTGATGTGATCATCATTACCCGCGGCGGTGGCTCCTTTGAGGATCTCCTTCCCTTCTCAGATGAAGGTCTAGTCAGGCTCGCTGCCTCATGTAAAAAACCGATAGTTAGCGCTATCGGACACGAACAAGATACCCCGTTACTTGATCTTGTGGCTGACCTACGGGCCTCCACACCGACTGATGCGGCAAAACGCGTTGTACCTGATATCCAGGAAGAGTTCGAGAAAATTCGCCAACTTCGCCAGCGCGCGGATCGAAAGATAAATGATCGCGTGGTTCTTGAGATGACCAAAGTTGTTGGATTAATTCAACGCTCCTTTGCAAGTATTAACTCGCGATTGATGAGATCAAGTGAAGAGTTGACTCATCTAATCGCGCGAGTACGAACGCTCTCGCCACAGGCAACGCTTGATCGCGGTTACGCCGTCGTTCAGAGAGTAGATGGCTCAATTGTCCGCTCACCAAAAGCGCTCACAAAAGGTGAAGAGTTAAGGCTCCGTCTTGCCGAGGGTGTGGCGGTAGCAACAGCCACAGGCGAGAGTTCTGCGGATTCAACTACCCAGTTAAAGAAAGGCGAGTAGATTACGAATATGGCCGAGCTAAGTTATGAAGCCGCAAGAGATGAACTCGCAAAAGTTGTAG
>JALRKE010000026.1 GCA_023254845.1 Candidatus Nanopelagicaceae bacterium
CCAAGATGAGACGGATCGCATCACCGAAGAATCAGCGGCTCGATAACTCGATTCAAGAGACTAGCTCTACCAGTAATTCGCTCTTCGGTATCTGCAATCCCACTTAATTTAACCAAGGAATTAACGCCTAGATACCTGATTGGTTCTGGCTCCCACTTTCTAATCTTTCTATTAACAAAGTGAAGGTTCCGAAGTTCATTCTTCACATCCAGTATTTCGTGAGCCAAAATCTTCGCAGCTAAATTGCTCATAGTTACGCCATCGCCTGCATATCCACCTAATCTTCCGAAGCCATTCTTTGGGTCCCATTGAACAAAAGGCTCCCAGTCTCTTGTGATTGCTACTGCCCCACCCCAAGAGTGTGTGAAATTAACATTCCGCAGTATCGGAAACCAGGATCTCAAAAGCGAACGAATAGTCTCGTGCACTTTGGCAGTCGATTCCTTTGATTCCTGCAATTTTGAGGCAAATGGATAGGTCGCTCCCCTACCGCCAATTGCGATTCGATTATCTACAGTGCGTTGTGCGTAATTAACCATATGCGAGTTCTCAGCAAAGGTGAACCGCTCTGAGTTTCCAATCTCCTCCCACGTTGATTCATTTAGTGGCTCTGTTGCAACCATCAAGGAATAGAGCGGGATGAAATCTCGACCAGGGGCGCCAAAAGCCTCAGTTGCTTGGATTACTACCGGAGCCTTGATAAACGAGCTTTTCGCAAGGACTCCACCAGAAACAGGACTGGCCCAGGAGTTTTCGGATATTGATACGCCCTTACTCTCAAGATAAGTGGCTAAAGCCATCACGAGATTAAATGGATGAACTGTCGCACAACTTGGATTGAGTACCCCGCCTAATGCTCCCGTTACGTTTAGTCTCTCCTTGACCTCACTTGAACTTATCCAGAGATTTCCGCCATCAGCCTTGGACTTTAATCTACTTAGCTGGGCTCTGTTCCTTGCAAAGTAGAGGCTCCCTGATTTAACAAAACCCACTTCGCTATGTTTTTTAGAGAAATCACCAATTTCATCTATTGATTGATCGAGCGCTTCGAGCAACTGAGTGGTGAGACCCTCGCCAATCCGTTTCTTAAGAGTTTCTTTATAGACCGGATATTCACTTGATGCCCAGCCACCATTTCGACCGCTTGCGCCATAGCCAATTGACTTAGCTTCAAAGATTGCAATCTTTAGAGAGGGATCTAATTTGTTGAGATGAAAGGCGCTCCACAGCCCGCTAAATCCCCCACCGATGATGGCGATGTCATAAGACTCTTGGAGATTTTGCTTAAATGAAAACGAACTAGAGTTGGCCCAAAGAGATTTATTATCCCTGGAAGCCGGCGTCACGATGCGATCCATCGCAGTAAGGCTTCTCTTTGGAATGGCCACAGCGGCATAATGAGAAGTTCTCTTTGGTCTCAATCACATTTCCATCGGCATCAACGAAATCCACTGCACCTGTAACCCTAATCGAACCATTTGGCTTTACGAAAATTTTGGGACGATCTAACACTTACAGCTCCTAATCTAAATAGTCGCGCAGGACTTGTGAACGAGATGGGTGGCGCAACTTGGACATCGTCTTTGACTCAATCTGGCGGATACGCTCGCGAGTTACTCCATAGACCTTGCCGATTTCATCAAGGGTCTTTGGCTGACCATCGGTTAGGCCAAAGCGCATCGCGACCACGCCAGCTTCACGCTCTGAGAGAGTATCTAGGACCGAATGGAGTTGCTCCTGGAGAAGTGTGAATGAGACCGCGTCGGCAGGAACAATCGCTTCTGAATCTTCGATTAGGTCTCCGAACTCAGAGTCGCCCTCCTCGCCAAGTGGCGTATGGAGTGAGATTGGCTCACGGCCATACTTTTGAACCTCGACCACCTTCTCAGGCGTCATATCAAGCTCTTTAGCCAACTCTTCTGGGGTCGGTTCGCGGCCCAAGTCTTGAAGCATCTGCCGTTGAACGCGAGCAAGTTTGTTGATGACTTCCACCATGTGAACCGGGATACGGATAGTTCTTGCCTGGTCCGCCATAGCGCGAGTGATTGCCTGGCGAATCCACCAAGTTGCGTAGGTAGAGAACTTATAACCCTTGGTGTAGTCGAACTTTTCAACAGCTCTGATCAAACCTAAGTTTCCTTCTTGAATTAAATCCAAAAAGAGCATTCCGCGGCCGGTGTAGCGCTTTGCTAGAGATACAACAAGGCGGAGGTTCGCTTCGAGCAAGTGATTCTTGGCGCGGCGTCCGTCATGAACTATCCACTCAAGTTCACGCTTTGCCGATCGCTCAAACTTCTCACCAGAATTTAATTTCTCTTCTGCAAATAGTCCGGCTTCAATTCGCATCGCAAGCTCAACTTCAAGCTCAGCATTTAGAAGAGCAACGCGGCCAATCTGCTTTAGATAGTCCTTGACTGGGTCAGCGGTAGCTCCAGCAGTTAGAACAGTCTGTGGCGGTGCATCATCCTCTTCGGAATCCTTGAGGGTGAACTCGCCCTCTTCTTGCTTTGCTTCTTCAGCTAGATTCACAACTCGGACATCTGATTGTCCTTCGGCTCCGTCTTCGGGAGTTTCAGCAACTAACTTCTCTAGATCTTCTAACTCAACTTCTTCTAACTCAACTTCTTCTCCATCAATCTTTACCGTCTTCTTCGCTCCTGGTTTTCCAGTCACTTGTGCAGTTGATGAAGCGGTGACTGGTTTTGTGCCAGAAGCTGCAGCCTTCATCGCTTCTAACTCTGCTTTTGTAGGGAAGAGTCTTGGTCCAGACTTCTTTTCTTTTCCACCTTTATCTTTAACCCCCGCTTCGCGAGCGAGCTTCATCGCTTCTAGCTCTGCTTTTGTCGGGAAGAGGCGCGGGCCTGCCTTTTTCTTTGCCTTCTTACTAGTATCTTTTTTGGCGCTCTTCTTCACAGCCGACTTCTTCGGGGCTTTTTTGGGCGCACGAGATACAGGCACAAATAGTCCTTTGCTTTTGTTCTAGCGATTTACTAGAGACTTGCCATTTGGGGAGATGGCTATGGCTATATTATAAATTGTCCACAGGCCGAAATGCACTTTTTAGCTCTTAGCCACGGCCAATTCCAGCGCCTCGCGGATGATTGATCCGACGCTATCGACCTCGATCAAGAATCCATCATGGCCGAAGGGCGAAGAAATGCGCCTGAGCGGAAGGGCGGAGGGAGCCAATCGAACTATTTCCTCCTGTAACCGGGGTGGAAAAAGACGATCAGAATCGATTGAGACAACAAGAATTGGGACTCTCGCGCTGGCCAAAGCTTGCTCCACCCCGCCTCGATCGCGACCAATGTCATGAGAGATCATCACGCTCTCCAAGGCTATATAGGTATTGGCATCAAAACGACGTTGCAGCTTAAGGGCTTGATGGTCGAGATAAGAGGTAACGGCATATCTTCCGGTCTCATCTCCTTGGAGATCACGGCCAAAGCGAGAATCCATTTCATACTCTGTTCGATATGAGAGATGGGCTATTTTTCGAGCAATACCCATGCCTTCAGTAGGACCCTGCTCTTTCTCGTAATAGTCGCCACCATGGAAGTTTGGATCAGACTTGATTGAGTGAATCTCAGTACTCCAAGTTCCAATCTGGTCACCAGTTGCAACGGCTGAGGATCCGATTGTGCAGATCGCACCTACTCGATCAGGATATTCGATCGCCCACTCCAACGAGCGCATCCCGCCAAGCGAAGGGCCAACAGCAAGGAGGAATTTAGAAATCCCTAATTGATCAGAGAGCGTAACTTCTGCTCGAACAAGATCTCTGACTGTTAGAAAAGGAAATCTTGAGCCCCAACGCCTTCCATCCGGAGCAAGCGAAGCAGGTCCGGTGCTTCCCTGACAACCGCCAATTACATTTGGACAGATAATGAAATAAGTATTGGTATCGAAAGGTAAACCTGGTCCGATCATCTTTGGCCACCATGCTGGTACATCTGACCAGCCTGTTAGCGCATGATTTATCAATATTGCATTGGAACCATCTTGATTCAGTTTGCCCCAAGTCTGGTAGGCGATTGTTATGTCGGGAAGTACCTCGCCAGACTCCAGCTCAAGATCTCCAAGTTTATGAAAGATTCGTTGACCGGGGTCATGACCTTCCAGCCATGCCCCAGTCACACGTTGATCTAGTGACATTCGCGTTATTTCGCGGACGCGAAAGCTTTTTCTAGATCGGCTTTGATGTCGGTTATGTTCTCAAGTCCAAGGCTCAGGCGCACAAGTCCAGGAGTAACTCCAGCAGTTAATTGTTCCGCTGGTGTGAGTTGGGAATGAGTCGTTGATGCTGGATGAATCGCAAGTGAGCGCACATCTCCAATATTTGCGACATGAGAGAAGATATTGAGCGCTTCAATGAATTTCTTTCCAGCCTCTATCCCGCCTTTAATTTCAAAGGAGAGAACTGCCCCGCTGCCCTTCGGCGCATATTTCTTAGCAAGTGAATTCCAGGGCGAGGAGGAAAGAGATGCATAGTTCACCTTCTCGACTTGGGGGTGGGCCTCCAGCCAAGTTGCGATTGCTTTCGCATTCTCGACATGGCGCTCGATTCGAATACTTAGTGTCTCTAGGCCCTGTGAGAGCAACCATGCATTGAAGGGAGCTACCGCTGCGCCAATATCTCGAAGGAGCGTGAGACGGATTTTGAAAATATAAGCAAGGTTTGCGCCAAAAGCTGACCCCACACCTAGTGCTTGGGCATAAACCAGGCCGTGGTAACTTGGATCTGGTTGATTAAAGTTCTTATATCGATCTGGATACTTCGCATAATCAAATTTTCCAGAGTCAACAATTGCGCCAACGATGGCGTTTCCATGACCCGATAAGAATTTAGTTGCTGAGTGGACCACGACATCGGCACCAAAGTCGATTGGTCGAATCAGAAATGGAGTAGCCACTGTGTTATCAACTATGAGTGGAACGCCTATTTCATGCGCCACCTTGGCAACAGCCTCGATATCTAGGATGTCATTCTTCGGGTTAGCGATAGTCTCACCGAAAAATGCTTTGGTATTTGGCTTTGCAGCCTTCCTCCAGCTCTCAGGATCTTCGGGATTTTCAACAAAACTGACTTCGATTCCGAATTTCGGCAGCGTGTAGTGGAAAAGATTGTAGGTACCTCCGTATAAGGATGGCGAAGAGACAATATGGTCTCCAGCTTCTGCAACATTTAGAACTGCAAAGGTTGTTGCTGCTGAACCCGAGGCAAGCAAAAGCGCAGCTACTCCCCCTTCGAGGGAGGCTATTCGCTGTTCGATTGCATCTTGAGTGGGATTCATTATTCGGGTGTAGATATTGCCGAGCTCTGCCAAACCAAAGAGATCCGCTGCGTGCTTGGTATCGCGGAATTGATAAGCGGTGGTTTGATAGAGAGGCAATGCACGTGCTCCGGTTGTTGGATCAGGAATCTGTCCCGCATGAATCTGACGTGTTTCAAACTCTGCTTCAGTAACAGAAAAAGATGGCATTGATTAACCTCCCTAGTTATAAGGGGGTCTGGCTTTGTTCAGACCCACGCTTGCCAACTGCGCCTTGCTGTTGACCTGGTCTTCACCCGGAGCACCCCACCGTGGTGGAGGGTTGCCGCTCAGTTAGCCGGGGCTATGAACTGAGACTCATGACCTAGGGGAAAAGATAATAAGAATGACCAGAATTGTCCAGAATCTGACTACAACCGTCCCGCATCGTGGACTCGATTTATGAAGTCTCGGGTCTGAGCAAGCCGCGGAGTTTCCAATATCTCTTCTGGGGGGCCCCACTCCAGTATTTTTCCTTTATGCAAGAAGCAAACCTCGTTTGCTACTTGTTTTGCAAATCCCATTTCATGGGTGGCAATAATCATCGTCATTCCCTCAACTTTTAGCTCTCGCACCGTACTGAGTACTTCGTTAACTAAAACTGGATCGAGCGCGCTTGTAATTTCATCAAGAAGAAGAAGGCGCGGATGTCGAGAAAGAGAACGGATGATTGCAACTCGCTGTTGCTGGCCGCCGCTAAGACGATCTGGATATTGATCGGCTTTATCTCTTAGTCCGAAACGTTCCAAGAGATTAAATGCCTCGGCGATCGCCTCTTCTGCTCCGATGCCTTGGACTTTAGTTGGGGCAAGGATGATGTTCTCTAGGACCGTCATATGTGGAAAGAGATTAAAGGCCTGAAATACCATCCCAAGTTTCTTTCGCACCTCGTCAGGATTCACATCGGCGGCTGATATATCTTCGCCATCGAGTCTTATAGTTCCATCATCGACTTGTTCTAGAAGATTGATACAACGAAGCAGGGTGGATTTACCACTTCCGGAGGCTCCGATAAAAACAGTTGCGGCGTGCTCTGGGACAGAGAATGTTATGTCTTGGAGAACGACTTCATCTCCGAAACTCTTGCGGAGCTTCTCGACTCTTAAAACGGGGGTATTCATACCTGATTCGCTCATGCTTGACCCACTCATGCCTGACCTTGCGCATTCTGGCGCTCGAGTGAATTGCGGAGCATCCGATCAGTCATCCGAGTAAGCGGAATCGTTACCGCAAGGAAAACTAGGGCAGCCATAACGTATGGTGTGTAATTAAAACTCTTTGCAGTTTGAATCTGAGCCGCTCTAATTGCATCGGTTACGCCAAGGATTGAGATCAGTCCAGTGTCCTTTATTAGCGCGACAAGATCATTTAATAGTGGGGGCGTAACCCGCTTTAAGGCTTGTGGGAGAACAACATGGCGGAGCGTCTGGAAATGGCTCAATCCAAGTGACCGGGCCGCTGCACGTTGGCTGGGGTGAACGGTGAGGATTCCACTTCTAATAACTTCGGCCACATAGGCCGAATAAGTGATTATCACAGCGATTGTGCCGAGAATTAAGACGTTATTTGTTACTCCCTTTAGTTGAAGAGCGGGGATACCAAATCCGACGAGCAAAATGACCAGGAGCATTGGTATACCGCGGAAGACATCTACGTAAATTGTGGCGAGAAAACGAAATGGGGTTAGCGCCGGAGATCTTGAAGTTCTAATGAGTGCGATTAGGAGTCCAAAGAGCGCTACCGATGTACCAGCGATCAAAGTAAGCGTGGCATTTGTACCAAAACCAAGAATGATCTTTGGGAGCACTTCAAAGCCATAAGCCCATTTAAAGAATGTGTCCCGCAGCGTGATCCAACCGGGCGAAGTAACTAGGACTACTAAAAGCGTCCCAAGGACTAGAAGGCTTGAAAGCGCAGCTATCAATGCGTTCTTACGATTCCGATTCTTGCGGGCAATTCGGCGGGCGATTTCGATTTCACTTGGTTGCCAAGCGCCACCAAAATCGTAAGGCGCGGAACTAGAGTTATCTCCAGTGCCGCGCCCCCGATTATCAGACATTAATTACTCAATTAGAATTTAAATTCAATTAATTGAGTACCGGAGCTCCTGCGGAATCAGCGAGCCATTGGGCTGTGATTGAAGCAAGGGTTCCGTTATCGCGAATTGCATCAACTGCTTGTGATACGCAAGAAGTTATCGGATTATCCTTCGAGAGAAGAAGTCCGAATCCTTGGTCACCAGCATCGCTGCCATCAATCTGGCCGACGATGATTCCATTTGGAACCTCTACTGCAGATAGATAGAAGGCGGTTGGAAGGTCGACCACAAGACCATCGATCTGCTTATTCTTTAGCGCAGTAACTGCAGCGGCGTTGTCGTTAAATACCGATGCCTTTAGTCCAAGGTTAGTTTCGATTACATCAAGAGATAGCGTGGAAACAGCAGCGCCTAGCTTTGCGCCGGCATCCTTTAATCCCTGAAGTGTTGTGACGCCATCAAGTTTGCTCCCTTTGAAAGAGACAATAGCCTGATTTGAGGTGTAATAAGGAGATGAGAAATCAACGACTTGCTTACGCTCATCAGTAATTGAGTACTGCTGGAGGTTGAAGTCGAATGTCTTTGGACCTGGAGCAATTGCAGCATCAAATGTGGTGCGTACCCATTTGACGGCCGCTTGGTCATAGCCAAGTTGTGCTGCGACAGCGTATGCAACTGCTGCTTCAAAACCCTCGCCACTTTCTGGGGCATCATCTATTACCCATGGATAGTAAGCCGGTTCGCCGGTCGCAATTGTTAACACTCCAGCTTCAACAGTCTGAAGTGAATCTGGTGAGCAAGTAGTTGTATCGCCGTTAGCCGATCCGTCATCATCTGTTGATGAGCATGCAGAAAGTACTAGAGCAGCGAGAATGAGTGGCGCTAGTTTAAAAAGCTTCTTCATTATTGCCTTTCATATGTATCCAATAACGCTTGACCTGACAACATTTGGCAGACCCGCGCTTGTCGAAGTTCTCGACCTGGTCCTCACCCGGAGCACCCCACCGCGGTGGAGGGTTGCCGTCCAGTTAGCCGGGGCTTGAAGCTGGAACTCGTGACCTAACCGGACTCTAGGAAATGGAAATCAAAAAGTCCACTTATGACCCGAAAGGCCATGAGCATTTGCGACCGCTTGGTAATAAATCTTTCCTTCGTGGATATTCAAGCCCAGAGCCAATCCTGAATCTTGCCGCAGCGCCTCCCGCCAACCGAGATCGGCTAGGGCGATGGCGTATTTCAAGGTCGCATTGGATAGGGCATAGGTCGATGTGAATGGGACCGCCCCTGGCATATTTGCGACGCAGTAGAAGATGGAGTCGTGGACTTTGAAAGTCGGCTCGGCGTGGGTCGTGGGGCGTGAGTCTTCGAAACAACCGCCCTGGTCTATTGCGATGTCTACCAGCACGGAACCGGCTTTCATCCGCTTCACCAAATCATTGGAAATTAATTTCGGCGCTCTGGCTCCGTGGATGAGAACAGCGCCAATAACGAGATCGGCTTGGAGCGCTTCCTCTTCAATCGCATGCGCACTAGACATTAGAGTCTTCATAGTTCCATTAAAAATCTGATCAATCTCACCCAGCCGCTTCTGGTTTAAATCGACAACCGTTACATCGGCCCGCATTCCTTGTGCGATCGTCGCGGCGGCAAGACCAGCAATGCCTCCTCCAAGAACTAATACCCTTCCAGGTCTAACTCCCGGAACTCCACCAAGGAGCACTCCTCTTCCGCCATTACTTCGTTGCAACGCAGCTGCGCCAACTTGGGCGGCCATTCGACCGGCAACTTCACTCATTGGGGCAAGTAAAGGTAGGGCGCCATTTACTTCAACGGTCTCATATGCGATTGCCGTTATATCGCTGTCAATTAGCGCATCGGTACATTCCTTTGAAGCAGCAAGGTGAAGGTATGTAAAGAGTGTTTGGCCCTTACGCATCCGACTGTACTCAGCGGCAATCGGCTCTTTTACCTTTAAAACTAGTTCGGACTTATCCCAAACCTCATCAGCGCTAGCGAGGATTGTTGCGCCTACTTTTTTGTAATCTTCATCGGTAATCGCAGATCCAAGCCCCGCTCCAGTTTCGATAAATACAGAGTGGCCATGGTTTACAAACTCTCGTACACCGGCCGGAGTTATGGCGACGCGAAACTCATTGTTCTTAATCTCTTTGGGAACTCCGATGTTCACACCGAAATGCTACCCGAGAATAAAGCAGCGCAAACCTTGGGATGAAGTTCGGCTCGAAGCTCAGCGAAAATCGTTGGCGGCTTTCCGCTACGGAATAGTTGGCGAAGCAAATTAACCATCGAATAATTTGGTTGATCAGACTCAGCCTTCTCTAACGCGAGATTAGCCATCGCGCCATCGCCTCTTTCATATGAAGCGACTGCAAAGAGAGTTGCCGGTGCGGCGATAAAGCCTTCTGGAGCTTTTTTGAGAAGCCATTTCCAAGCATCAAAGTAGAGGTCACTCTCGCTAGTCATACTTCCTAGTGCAAAATCCCGGACTTGGAGATCTTTTAACCTCACTAAGACCTTTGCTACCAGCTTCTTATCTCTACAGATTCGATCTACCTCAAAGTCATGCAAGAAATCTAATATTGCATTTGCGCCATCGCGTTGAGCCGGAACTGGATCATTTTCGTAATCAATCGCTTCGATTCTTCCCATCATTTCGAGGATGACTTCATCTATTTCGGAATCAAGCGATTTTGCCATTTCAATCAAATTCTTAAAGGGCATTAACTTGCCTTGCGCTATCTCCTCCACCGCGATTCTTGAATTGGATAGCTCAGGAAGGGGCGAGCCCTCTATGGGACAGCAATCAGAATCACCACAGATTAAAGAGCGCCATCGATTACCAACAATGATTATGGATTCACGGAGTGGAACTGTTGCAAAATCTAGAGCTTCTATCAACGGGCGAATTACGCTCTCGGCATCAAGACAGGCATCAGGAATATAGGAGAGAAGGAGCGCGCCATCGCTACCCCTAAATTTCTCAACGAGCGCGCTCGCTTCTCTCTCACTAATCGAATCCGGGAAATCGATTCGAATTGCCATCGTTATTGATTCATCCTTTAGCGAGATCAAAACGATGGAATCGCTTGGTTGGTATCCAATAAGAAACGGGACTGCGGCCAATAAATCATTAGGTGTTGTAACAGTTGTCATGTGCGAAGCATCTTTGCCAGCGCTAGCTGACGGGAGAAAACTTTGAAATTGTGGATATCTATCTGGTGAAAGTGGTATCCGCTCCGTGAATACTTACATCGCGTTCAAAGGCTTGGGTGATACTCCCCTTTATCGGGCCCGAGATCGTTCCTGCTCGCCAAGATCCGCTCCACGTGACTTTCAACTCAACTTGGTACTCACCGGCTTCTTGGTACCTATTGGTGATCAACGAGGCTGGATATGGAGCGCCCGGATGATGCGATATCTGGGAATTGCCATCTCCGAAATCCCACTTATATAACGCCTTTAGCGTGATCAGAATTGGGACCTCCAAAACAACGATGACAGTCTGGAATGAAGCCGGGACAGTGGTCATGAAGTTAACCGGTTCTCGCAACAACGCCGCACTTGTGGGTTGGGTAAGAATCACCCCGCTTGGGAGCATCCGCTTTACTTGATCTGCTAGTTGAGTGGCGCTGATCTTCTTCACTCTCGGTTTTCTAACGCGCGGCTTTGAAATCTTCGTACTCTTTGGTCTTGGTGATGAAACTGGTTTTGGTAGCCAGGGAATCCATGGTTGCTTCCGATAGGTTGAGGAAGCTGGGTTTGGTGAGGGTGAAGATATCGTTGTAGAACCTGGTTTACCTTTCTTCACTTTAATAACTAAATGGTTGTCATCATCGGCGCTCACTTCCACACAGGTATCGCCGTCGCATTCCTCGGCCATTGCGCCAATAGGAAATATCAGTGCGGCAATGAGAGTGAGGGAGAGTAAACGACGCATCGCCCCAAGTTAGAAGTAATTAGAGCGTAGAAGTGCCGATACCTAATTGCTGTGGAAAACTAGCGGCCATGGCGGCACGCGATGGTGATGGTTGGGTAAATTGCCAATGCGGCTTCAAACATTGGGGCTTAAACGGAGCCGCTGGACTTCTTCTCTATCGAGCCGATGAGATTCTGCTCCAACATCGCGCACCCTGGGTTCACAACGGTGATACTTGGGGAATTCCTGGCGGAGCGAGAGATTCACATGAGAGTGCGCTTGAAGCCGCGCTTCGAGAGAGTAATGAGGAGATTGGCATTGATGCTCAGCATGTGAC
>JALRKE010000027.1 GCA_023254845.1 Candidatus Nanopelagicaceae bacterium
CTCGAAGAACATCGCCTATGCCGTTGCCAGCAGCGATGTGCGAATCCTTTCACCGATTCCAGGTAAGTCGGCTGTTGGTATTGAGATTCCTAATACTGATCGCGAAATAGTTTCGCTAGGTGATGTACTCCGCTCTAGCGTCGCAGGAAACGATCATCATCCAATGGTTATCGCCCTTGGAAAAGATGTAGAGGGTAATTTCATCTGCGCCAATCTTGCCAAAATGCCGCACTTGTTGGTCGCTGGTGCGACTGGAGCTGGAAAATCCTCGATGATCAATTCACTTGTGACTTCGATATTGATGCGCGCAACGCCAAATGATGTTCGGTTAGTTCTTATCGATCCAAAGCGAGTTGAGCTAAATGCTTACGATGGAATTCCCCATCTCATCGCACCTATCATCACTAATCCTAAGAAAGCAGCTGAAGCTCTAGCTTGGGTCGTACGAGAGATGGAGATGAGATATGACGACCTCTCGACCTATGGCTTCCGGCATGTTGATGATTTCAATAAAGCAGTCCGTTCTGGAAAATTGACAGCAGCTCCTGATGCAGAGCTCCCGCTAGAGCCATATCCATATCTCTTGATAGTCGTTGACGAATTAGCTGATTTAATGATGGTGGCAGCGCGTGAAGTAGAAGATAGCATCGTAAGGATTACTCAACTTGCCCGAGCCGCTGGAATTCATCTCGTTATAGCAACCCAGCGTCCCAGCGTTGATATCGTTACTGGGTTGATTAAAGCTAATGTTCCATCGCGATTATCTTTTGCAACTTCATCGCTTGCCGATTCAAGAGTTATTCTGGATTCACCGGGCGCGGAGAAGTTAGTTGGTCAAGGCGATGGATTATTCCTTCCAATGGGCGCAAGCAAGCCGATTCGTATCCAAGGTGCATATGTCTCAGAGCGAGAGATTGAATCTGTTGTGGCCCACGTGAAATCACAGCTAAAGCCGGTATATCGCGAAGATATCCTCAAACCCGTGGCTGCAACGCGCTCTATTGATGATGAGATTGGTGATGATTTAGATCTTTTGATTCAGGCAGTTGAGTTAGTTGTCTCCACTCAATTCGGCTCCACATCAATGCTCCAGCGAAAACTCAGGATTGGCTTTGCTAAAGCAGGGCGCCTAATGGATTTGATGGAGAGCCGCGGAATCGTCGGACCATCAGAAGGTTCCAAGGCCAGGACAGTCCTCGTTAAACCTGAGGATCTCACATCAGTCCTCGAAGTACTTCAGGGGTGAGTAAAAGGGTTAGTTTCTTCGTGAGATTCAATTAGGGGTTGTCCACTACTTCTAAGTGCGCGTAAAATTCGCACTCCGAATCTGTGAGGTTTGAATGTCGGTCGGTACATCGCTACGTGAAGTTCGCAAGACAGCAGGTCTGTCTTCTGACGAACTTTCAAAGCGTACCCGCATTCCAGAGAGCGTTATCGAAGATTTAGAGCGAGATAACTTCAATACTTGTGGTGGACCTGCCTATGCGCGCGGTCATATCAGAAACATTGCGAGAGTTTGTGGCGTAGATGCAGAAACAATTCTTGCCCAATTTGAATCCCAGACAATTCCTTTAAATAAGTCGATACGTGAACTCTTAAATGATACAAATGCAACTACTACTAAGAAGGTTAGAAAACCAATCTCTTGGAAAGGCTTGACCGGCGTCGCAGCTGGGGTTGTAGCGCTACTAGTTTTTGGTGGCGCGCTGATTACAAGTGGTGGAGGCGAAGAAAATATTGCAACGCCGCAAACTCAAGTTGAGGAGACTGGACCGGTTGCAAAGAAATTCGATGGCGTTGAGGTAACTCTCCGTGGCATAAATGGTCTTTCTTGGATCGCAATAAGCGATAGTTCTGGAGCAACTCAGTACAGCGGAAGAATTCGCCAAGGTGAAGAATTGACTTTTAATGATGATCAATTGCTTTATCTAGTTATTGGGAATGCTGGCGCACTCCAGTTAATAGTAAATGGTGAAGATTTAGGCGTACCTGGGAAAGTTGGCGAAGTTCTACGCCTAGAGTTCGGCCCCCAAGCTCTCGCTAACCAGGGTTAGCTAACTGCGCCGGATAGAATCTGCGAGTGTCGGCTACTCGCGAAAATCTCAAGACAGTTGCGCTTGTAACTTTAGGGTGCGCGCGCAACGAAGTTGATTCTGAAGAGCTAGCCGGACGCCTTGCCGAGGATGGTTGGCAACTAGTAAGTGATGTGGGAAGCGCGGATATCGCCGTTGTTAATACCTGTGGCTTTATCGAATCAGCCAAAAAGGATTCGGTAGATGCCCTCCTTGAGGCACATTCGCTTAAGAGCGATGGAACCTTACGGGCCGTAGTGGCGGTTGGATGCATGGCGGAGCGATATGGAAGTGAGCTAGCCGAAGCGCTCCCTGAAGCCGATGCGATCTTGGGATTTGATGATTACACCGATATCTCTAATCGACTTCGAACAATCTTAGATGGTAAGAAAATCGAAACTCATAAACCCAAGGACCGCCGCTCGCTAATTCCAATCTCACCGGTTTCCCGGCAACAAGAGCGGGAAGTAAAGCGCTCCATGGGGCAGGGAAGTACTTTTTCGCGAAAGCGACTTGGAAGCGCACCCCTTGCACCGCTAAAGATTGCATCGGGTTGTGATCGTCGCTGTACTTTCTGTGCCATCCCACAATTCCGGGGCGCCTTCGTATCTAGGCGACCAACTGAAATCCTCGATGAAGCGAAGTGGCTTGCTGATAATGGGGTATCGGAAGTATTTCTAGTAAGCGAGAACACGACTTCGTATGGAAAAGATTTTGGAGATTTGAAAGTACTGGAACGGTTGCTTCCTGATCTAGCAGAGATTGATGGGATAGAGCGAATTCGCCTTTCGTACCTACAGCCTGCCGAGATCCGGCCAACTCTCTTGCAAGCAATGGTCTCCACTCCAAAAGTGGTCCCCTATTTTGATATCTCATTTCAACATGCATCAGGAACTTTGTTACGGAGAATGCGTCGATTTGGAGATGGGGAGAAGTTTCTTCATCTGCTTACACAAGTTCGTGCCTTAAATCCGGAATCAGGGATTAGATCCAACTTCATCGTTGGATTTCCGGGTGAAACCGAGAGCGAATATCAGGAACTTGTTGATTTCTTAAGCGAGGCACGGCTAGATGCGATTGGAATCTTTCCGTACTCCGATGAAGATAAGACCGAGGCTGCCTCTCTTGAAGGTAAGTTAGATGAATCGCTAATTGCAGAGCGAACTGAATCGCTCCGCCGAATTGCAGAAGAGTTGAGTTACGAGCGCGCTCAAGAGCGAATTGGTGAGCGCCTCCGAGTTCTGGTTGAAGATAGCGAGACTGGGGAAGGTCGCGCTGAACACCAAGGCCCCGAGGTGGATTCGACGACTTTCCTAGATTCTCCGCGCACCAAGTTCCGAGTTGGCGAATATGTAGATGCCATAGTTAGCGATGTGGCTGGAGCGGACTTGGTAGCGCAGCCGCTATGAACCTACCTAATGCGCTCACCGTTTTTAGAATCCTGGCTCTGCCATTTTGCGCTTGGGCGTTATTTCAAGAAGACGGAAAAGATCCAACCTGGCAGCTCATAGCTTGGACGATGTTCTTCATAGTGGGAATGACTGATGTATTTGACGGTCGAATAGCTCGGAAGCGAAATCAAATCTCCAACTTTGGAATCATCCTTGATCCAATCGCAGATAAAGCATTTATTGCAACCGCTCTAATCGGTCTCTCGATACTAGGGAAGATGCCATGGTGGATTACAGTTTTAATTCTCATTCGCGAGATTGGAGTGACGGTTCTGCGATTTGCGGTGATTAAGCGAGAAGTAATCTCAGCCAATCGAGGTGGGAAGATTAAGTCGCTACTACAGAATTTCTCAGTAGGTTTTTATATCTTGCCACTTCCGGAATATCTCTATCTTCCCCGAGATATCTTGTTGGGGGTTGCAATAGTTCTTACTCTATGGACTGGTTACGAGTATTTCCGAAGCGCGCTAAAGAGAACTTGAGGGAGCGTTAGAACTATGAGCTTAGGTGAGGAAGTAATTGCTCTACTCAAGCAGCGCGGTGAAACAGTTTCAATTGCAGAGTCGCTAACCGGCGGTTCGCTCTCCAAAGCACTTACCGATGTTGAGGGCGCATCACATGTATTCCTTGGGGGCGTGATTGCATATTCGGTAGCGAGCAAACTCCATGATTTAGATGTACCGAAAGCGACGATAGATAGCGTTGGCGTCTATTCCAAAGAGACTGCACTTGCGATGGCAGATGGCGCAAAGCGAAGATTTGGAAGTGATTGGGCGATTGCTACCACCGGCGTTGCCGGCCCAGGTGAATCTCACGGGGTAGCTGCTGGCAACCTTTGGATCGCAATAGTTGGCGCCGAGGTGCGGAAAGTAGAGCATTTAGCCCTTTCGGGAGGTCGAAGTGAGGTCCGTTCCGGCGCGGTAGCGAGCGCACTTTCAGCCTTCGCGCGTATCCTTGCCTGATGGAGTTGATGCGTTCTCATATCGGCGGTGCGCTCCGTGCTGCCCGAACCGCTCAAGGTCGAACCCTTAGAGATGTTGCCCGCGAAGCACGCGTCTCACTTGGCTATCTCTCGGAAGTGGAGCGGGGCCAAAAAGAAGCATCATCTGAGCTATTGAATTCAATCTGTCTAGCTTTGAATCTGACCCTTTCATCAGTACTCGTTGAAGTAGCGACTCAAATAAAGCTTCACGAAACCCCAGTACTTACTGTCGTCGACACGAACGCCGCGTAAGGTTTCGCTGTGGTCGAGTCCAGCGCGCGTTCTAGTTACCAGCACCAATCCACTGTTCATCGCCGCACTCGCGGCGCAATTATGAGCGCTGCGAAAGCACTTCTTGGCGAGAGTGGAATCAGCGCCACAAACATGATCGATATTGCCGATCGTGCCCAAGTCTCACGCGCCTCTTTGTATAACCATTTCCGCGATAAGCATGAAGTATTTGTTGCGCTAGTAGAAACAGAGATTGAACGAGTTGCAACACTTGCTCTTGTCGCCCAATCTCGTTCTGAAGCGCTCTACACAATCTCCCGTGAAATCTCCGAGCATGACGGACTTAGAAAAGCGATTGAACGTGATGGCGATTTGATTGCTTCGGCGCTAACTGCTCGTGATCACAAAGTCTGGGTAGAGGTTTATGCACAACTTGCAAAGATATTTGCAACTGATGTAGTTGGCGTTGGCTTAGTCCTTCGTTGGTTGATGGGACAAATCACCGCTCCGCTTTCGGATGAACATTCCCGCGAACAAGCAAATCGCATCGCATCAATTCTCTAAATTAGTTTTAATGCGGATTACTGAACTTCGCCGCCGCCTCAACGAACACTTCGGAGCTAACTGGGCTCCCTCGTATTCGAAAGATATCGTCCTTGCTGAATTAGGTGGACAGACAATCGAACAGGCTTTAGCTATGGGTATGGAACCCTCTGACATTTGGCGCGCTGTGCTCCGCCACAATCCTGAAATTAAGAGCGAGCTACGCTGACCTTCATTGGAACCGCGCCCTTAGGTCGGTAGGTCGCTCGAGGTTGCGCTTTAGGAAAGCCTGATTTGAGTTCGAGGCGGAAGCGGCGCGCAATCTCCAAGATGATTACCCGGCCTTCCAGAATCGCGAATTGATCCCCGAGGCACTTTCTGGTTCCAGCCCCGAATGGGAAATAAGCCCCTTTAGGAAGGCTCTTTTCGAAGTCATCGCTCCATCGCTCCGGTCTAAATGAATCAGGATTTGGGAAGTATCGGGGATCCCGATGAGTTACGAATTGGCTAACTAGAACATGAGCGCCTTTAGGTACGAACCTTCCACCTAACTCAACATCTTCAAGCGCTCTTCGGGGGGCAACCCATACTGGTGGGCATAACCGCAGTACCTCATTGAAAATCGCTGAACTTATCGGAGCCGAGAACAACTTCAGCGCGAAATCTTCCTCACCTCGATGGGAGAGGACTTGATCAGCTTCAGCGATTAATCCTTCCCAATATTGGGGATTCTCACTTAAGTAAGAGAAAACCCAAGTAAGTACATTCGCTGTCGTTTCATGGCCACTCAAAATTAGGGTCAGAGTTTCATCGGAGATTTCTTCAGCGCTGAGCCGTTCCCCATCTGGAGTTTGTGCTTCGAGCAGGATTCCTAATAAGTCATCGCGTTTGATTCCTTGCTCAATACGATTGCGGATAATCTTCGTAGCTACTTCATTTAGATCGTCAGCTGCGGAGTGGAACTTACGGAAATAGGGGATTGGCCAATTATCCATTCGATCTAGCCCAGGCAACATAGTCCGCTCAATGCGATCGATTGCAATATGCATCGAACGCTGGACTCGCTCGGTGTCTTCAGAGATATCGGTGCCGAAAAGTATCTCGGCGACTATGTCGAAGGTGAGCGACATCATTTCTGGTCCAAGGTTGATCTCACTACCAACTTGCCAATTTGAAATGTGCTTCTCAGTCAATCCCAGCATCGTCTCGGCATAAGAAGAAATCTTGCTGATATGAAATGGCGATTGCATTAACCGACGATGGCGTAGATGAATCGGCTCCTCATTTGTTAAAAGCCCTGTTCCAAGGACTTTACGCATCCGCTCAAAGCCGACTCCCTTAATAAAGCTATGTTGCTTACTCACCGTGACTTCGTGAACCATCTCCGGTGCAAATGCTCCATAGAAGAGCTGGCCGCCTAAGAAGAATGAAGTGAGGTCGCCGAATTGATCACGGGCGCTCCGTAGGAATCCTGGAGTGTCCTTCTGGAATTGCAGGGTAAGAAGAGGCGAGCGTGGGCCAGGGGGGATTTCGGTTTTGACCGTCCGGCGCTTTAGCGGCTTTGGAATAGGTGCATATTCAGTTGGCCGTGGGGCGGTAAAGGGGGTAATGGCCATGAGGAAAGGTAAGGGTGAGCGTGTCCTAAAGTCATTAGAACAAATGTTCGGTAAACTATCCGTCAATAACAGCGCTGAGCTGTTAGGCCCAACCAGAGCGGTTCCACACTTCCGCCCGAGATAGCTCGGGCCGTCGGTGGTAGTCCGTACCTTCTGGACCAACTAACGATAAAGAGAAAGGCAAGAAAAGTGGCTAAACCCGCTAAAGATCCAACAGAAGAAAACAAAAATAACCCAGCCCCTGAGAAGCAGAAAGCCCTAGATACCGCGCTTGCCCAGATCGAGCGTCAGTTTGGTAAGGGCTCTGTTATGAAGATGAGCGAAAGAACCGCGCAACCAATCGAAGTTATCCCAACTGGATCGATTGCCCTTGATGTCGCCCTTGGAATTGGCGGCCTTCCACGCGGAAGAATCATTGAAATCTTTGGACCTGAGTCCTCTGGTAAAACAACTCTTACTCTCCACGCAATCGCAAATGCCCAACGCGCTGGCGGAATTGCGGCATTTATCGATGCAGAGCATGCCTTTGATGCTGAATATGCAAAGAAACTCGGCGTTGATATCGATGCACTTCTTGTCTCTCAACCAGATACTGGTGAGCAAGCGCTAGAGATCGCTGACATGTTGGTCCGCTCTGGCGCACTCGATCTAATCGTCGTTGACTCAGTCGCAGCTCTTGTTCCACGCGCTGAAATCGAAGGTGAGATGGGCGATTCACATATGGGTCTACAAGCAAGACTTATGTCACAAGCGCTTCGAAAGATAACTGGCGCACTTAGCCAATCAAAGACCTCAGCAATTTTCATTAACCAGCTCCGCGACAAGATTGGAGTTTTCTTCGGTTCTCCTGAGACAACAACTGGTGGAAAAGCCCTTAAGTTCTACGCCTCTGTCCGTATGGATATCCGCCGAATTGAGACCTTGAAAGATGGCCAAGAAGCCGTTGGAAATAGAACTCGTGTCAAAGTTGTGAAGAACAAGATGGCCCCCCCATTTAAGCAAGCAGAATTCGACATCCTCTACGGAGTCGGAATCTCACGCGAAGGTAGCTTGCTAGATCTTGGCGTTGATCTTGGAATCGTAAAGAAATCCGGCGCTTGGTACACCTATGAAGGAGACCAGCTCGGCCAAGGAAAAGAGAACTCTCGTCAATTCCTTATCGATAACCCAGATCTTGCAAATGAAATCGAGTCGAAGATTCGCGCACATTACACCGCTGTTGAAATCGATCCTGCGCTAGTTGCAGCAATCGATGAAGCAGCTGCTGATGTTGAGTTCTAAAGTTGAGCAACCAAGAACTCCTTGAAGAAGAAGTTGCGAGCGACCCCTACCAAGTAGGAACGACGATTGCGCTAACTGCGCTAGGTCGTCGGGCGAAAAGTAGGGGAGAGCTTTTCACTCTTCTTAAAAAACGTGGAATTCCAGAAGAGGTCGCAAACGCTGTTCTCTTCCGCCTCGAAGAGCAGGGCTTTGTAAATGATTACGAATTTGCCCGTTATTGGAGCGAATCTCGACAACGGACTAAGAAAGTCTCGCGACGGATAATCATCGGCGAGCTCCGCTCAAAGGGAGTGAGCGATGAGATCATCGAATGGATTACTACCGATATCTCAGATGAAGCCGAGTTTGAGAACGCAATGAAGTTTGCGGAGCGAAAGGCCCGGTCTTACGCAAAGCTTGAAAACGAAGTCGCCTATCGAAGGCTCCATGGAGCGCTCTCGCGCCGTGGCTTCTCTGGTCATATCGTCTCTCGCGTAATGCAAGAGTTGGGAATTACAAGAAGTTGATTTGCTTGGGGTTCAATTCCTTTACAGATGCAACCCCAAGTAACTTCATAGTTCTTCTTAGTTCACCTGCGAGAATTTCTAAAGCTCGTTCGACGCCTTGTTGACCGCCTGCCATTAATCCATATAGATAAGCGCGACCTACATAAACAAAATCTGCACCAAGGGCTAGAGCCGCAACAATGTCAGAACCTCTCATGACTCCGGTATCGATATGAATCTCTAAATCCTTGCCAAGCTCCTTCTTGCACTTACTTAACAACTCGAGGGGAATCGGCGCTCTGTCGAGTTGCCGGCCACCGTGATTTGAGAGAATCACCGCATCTGCCCCAAATTTTTTGACCTTCTTCGCATCCTCGATGTTCTGAATACCCTTAACCGTAAGGGTTCCTTTCCATTGATTTCTTATCCACTTCAAATCATCAAATGTCATTGTTGGATCAAACATGTAATCAAGGAGTTCGGCGACAGTGCCTTTCCACTCTGACATGGAGGCAAAAAGTAATTCGGGGGTAGTAAGAAAGTTCCACCACCATTCATATTTTGGAGCCGCCTCCAACAACGTTCCAAGAGTTAGTGAAGGGGGAATAGTCAGACCATTTCTAGAGTCCCTATGGCGAGCGCCAGCTACCGGAACATCTACGGTGAGGACTAAATTCTTAACGCCGGAACGCCAAGCCGCGTCGACCAGGCGCATCGAACCCTCACGATCCTTCCACATGTAGAGCTGGAACCAATTTCTACCTTGCGGAGCGGCTGAAACAACATCTTCGATTGTTGTGGTGCCAAGAGTTGAGAGCACAAAGGGGATTCCGAATTTCTCGGCTGCTCGCGCACCGGCTAACTCTCCCTCGGAGTGCATCATCCGCGTGAAGCCAGTAGGGGCGATACCGAAAGGAAGCGAAAAATCTTCATTTAGTACGTGAGCTGTCGTGTCAAGCTTTGAGACATCACGGAGGATATTTGGAACGAATTCGATTGCTTCATACCTATCGCGTGCTCTTGCGAGTGAAGTCTCTGATTCTGCAGCTCCGTCGGTGTAATCAAAAGGGCCTCTTGGGGTACGGCGCTTAGCAATTTGACGTAGATCAGAGATAGTTAAAGCTCTAGATAACCGTCGTTTTTTTCCAGAGAGAATCAGTTTCTTAAATCGCAGCGTTCGACGCAAGCTCGCAGGACTTGGAAAGACTCGTTTTAGATTTTTATTACTCATGAATTAACAGCAAGTCTTAGAGTTTGAATATCCCTTCGGAAATCTTCTCTTAATTTCATGCCCAAACCAGGATCCTTGCCTACAACCAGAGTTCCGCCACTAATTTGGGGAATTCCATCTACCAGGTGGGGATACCAGGTGCGATATGCAGCGCGAACAGTCTCTTGAATTAGAGCATTTTCGTCTGCTGTGGAAAGGTGGGCCCCGATTGTTAGACCTACCGGGCCAGTGCAATCATGAGGAGCGATTCGAACTCCGTTAGCTTGCGCTAACTCGGCGAAGGCAAGTCCCTCAGTTAATCCACCGCACCACGATAAATCCAAAGTAAGTACATCTATCAAATTTCTCTTAACTAGAGTTTCTACGCGCTTGCGACTTGCAATCGTCTCTCCATGCGCGATCTCGGGCATTCCATCACCACGTAGCGTTTCAAGCTCTTCCAGATTATCTGGGTAAATCGGATCTTCTACCCAGAAAATTCCAAAGTCTTTGAGAGCAAACATGATTTCCTTCGCCGCTTGCGGTGACCAGAGAGCGTGTAGTTCAACCATGATATCCATACGATCACCAACGGCATCTCTTATCTTTTGAATTGGAAGCAATCCGGCTTTGAGATCGGCAGAAGAGATCTCGCGACCCCAATTCTTCTCTGCGAATAAGTCAAAAGGCCAGATCTTCATCGCCGTAACGCCTTCAGAAAGAAGTTCTTCTGCTAGCACTCCAGCATCGCTCATAAAGGCCTTCAAGTCCTCGTATTCGCTTGATTCATTATCAAGGCCCCAGGACTTAGAACTCTGATTGGACTTGCGCATGTACTCCTTGCCCGCGCAGGTGTTATAGATACGAAGCGGCCGTGATGACCTTCCGCTCAACAACTCATAAATAGGCTTATTTTCGATTTTTCCAGCGATATCCCATAACGCGATATCGATTGCCGAGCGTGCCCGAGTCTCAACCCCAGAACTGTTGTATCCAATATAGGTAGTCAATGACTTTGAAATTTCCTCGCGCTTTAGTGGGTCTTTTCCAAGGATTGCAGGGCCTGCAAATTCGTTGATGAAGTGGGCAACAGTTGAGCCAAAGTAGTAACTCTCACCAAGTCCGACAACTCCTTCATCGGTAGTAATTTCGACATAGACCAAATTCGGGAAATCGGGATGAACGAAAGGTTTTACCGAGCTAATTTTCATGTTCGCTTTAGCTCCACTTCATAATTTTGTAAAGCAGAATTCAAGATTTCATCGATAGTAAGCGTTGATTGAAGTACGTCTTTGACAATTCTTTCTGCAATTTCTCTCAGTTCTCGATCCAAGTCGGATTTGTAGGACTTCTCAGCAAGATGAATGTGTTTGGACATTGCATTTCTTGCTGCATTCTCA
>JALRKE010000028.1:0-513 GCA_023254845.1 Candidatus Nanopelagicaceae bacterium
AAAGATTGAAAAGCGCCATGCAGTCACTTCTTGATAGCGCTCAGCGTGAATATCCAGATTCTCCAATTGGTCAGAGGTGGGCCCCTGCCCGCCTTGGTGGCACTGCTCCCACGCCAGAGATGGTTGAATTAGAGAGTCGAGAGCGAAGGAAGGAAATCTAGTGTTCGGTCGCAAGAAGAAAGAAAAGGTTCCGGGCGAGAAACGTTTTAAAACTATTCGTGATGCTTATGCTCTTGCTAAGCGCGAGTACTCCTTCGTAATACTTAGATGCTTTGCTGTCTTCCTGCCGCTCTGGGGAGTCGGAATTGGTCTGGGCGCGCTCTTTGGAAGACCTGGATATGGAGCATTTGTTACTTTCCCGCTTGCAACACTTGGTGGTTTTTTCTATTTCACGAGAATGGCTAGTAGCGCGGCATACGCATCTATTGAGGGACAGATGGGTGCAGGAGCTAGCGTTTTGATGTCGATTCGTCGTGGCTGGACAGTCTCTCCCGCAGTGAATGTAAACAAGAG
>JALRKE010000028.1:523-11144 GCA_023254845.1 Candidatus Nanopelagicaceae bacterium
CCCAGGAATCGTCTTAGTTGGTGAGGGTGGCGCTGCGCTTAGATCTCTTCTCAATGACGAGCGCCGGAAGATGGAGCGCTTCGCACCTGGCGTGCCGGTTTTTGAACTAGTAGTTGGAAATGGCGAAGACCAAGTCTCGATCCGAAAACTTCAGCGTCGAATGAAGAAGTTCCCTAAGAAGTTATCAAAGGTCCAACTTCGCGAACTTCGCGCTCGTTTGAAATCGATTGGTGGAATGAATATCCCTCTTCCCAAAGGACCAATGCCGAAGAACTTGAGGATGCCAAAGCCTCGTTAGGCGCCGCGCCACTTTTATTCTTTGACTCTATTGTTTGACCCGAATTACCTGGCTTTTGGTAAATCGATCATGCAGCCCACGGCTCTCGCTATCAATAACCAAGGCAGGTATTACAAGCGCAATGAGCAGTGTGCGAAGAAATGCCTTTGAGGGAATGAGGAAATATTGTTCTGGATAGGTAACGACCCTGACACCCAATATCCGTTGACCGATTGAGGCTCCAGTAAGGGCTGTCATTAAGCCGACTTCCAGGACAAAGATGACAAGGCGAGTAAGACTCGGGGCTAAGGAGCTGGCAAAGATCGGAAAGAGAAGTCCGGTCGTGAAGGTAGCCACCACCCAGTCGATCATCAGCGCAGCTAGCCGCCGCCCCATTGAGGCCCGTTCAAAGCGCGCATCCATGCGGTAAAGGTAGCCGTAACCCGACCTTGATGGTGAAACATGACCGTAACACTCCAGATACCCCCCTTTCACTGCATACATCTACGATTCGCCACATCCACTCAATGATGAGTCTGTAGTTTCGAAGAGCAACTAGGCCAAAGCAGAAAGTTGTAGGAGAAACATGTTTAAGTCCTCAGCTGAGTTAATCAGCTACATAAAGAAAGAGAACATCTCTCTTGTCGATGTTCGATTTATCGATCTTCCTGGAATTCAACATCACTTTAATGTTCCAGCAAGTCAATTCACCGAAGATGTTTTTAGAGATGGTCTGATGTTCGACGGATCCTCAATCCGTGGCTTCCAGTCGATTCATGAATCAGATATGAAACTTCTCCCCGCTCCCGAGACTGCATTCGTAGATCCATTCCGCAAGGAAAAGACTCTTGTCGTTCACTTCTCGGTTGTAAATCCAGATGACAACTCCGCTTACTCACGCGATCCACGCCAGGTTGTTACCAAGGCGGTTGAGTACATGCGCTCAACCGGTATCGCTGATACCGCCTACTTTGCTCCGGAAGCGGAGTTCTATGTATTTGATCGAGTTCGTTATCTAACCGGCATGAATACTGGTTACTACGAAGTTGACTCGTATGAAGGCGCTTGGAATACCGGAATAAAAGAAGATCCAGATGGCACTCCAAACCGTGGTTATCGCACCCGAATTAAGGGCGGATATTTCCCAGTCTCACCTACAGATCAATTCGCAGATCTCCGCGATGAGATGGTCATGAATCTTGAGAGAGTTGGACTATCGGTAGAACGCGCTCACCATGAAGTCGGTACTGCCGGCCAAATGGAAGTTAACTATCGATTCAATGACATCCTCCATGCCGGCGATGACTTGATGAAGTTCAAGTACATTATCCGTAATACGGCGTGGCAGGCGGGCAAGACGGTGACCTTCATGCCAAAGCCGCTCTTTGGTGATAACGGTTCTGGAATGCATGTTCATCAATCACTTTGGAAAGATGGAAAGCCACTGTTCTGGGGCGATGGATATGCAAATCTCTCAGATATTGCACGATGGTATATCGGTGGTCTCTTGAAGCACGCCCCATCGCTTCTTGCTTTCACTAATCCGACCGTTAACTCCTACAAACGCCTCGTTCCAGGTTATGAAGCGCCCGTAAATCTTGTTTACTCAGCGCGTAATCGTTCTGCTTGTATTCGAATTCCGATTACTGGAACAAGTCCAAAGGCAAAGCGCATCGAATTCCGTTGCCCTGATCCTTCGTCTAATCCATACCTTGCCTTCTCAGCGATTTTGATGGCTGGCCTTGATGGAATCACAAACAAGATTGAGCCACCAAAACCAGTCGATAAGGATCTTTACGAGCTTGAGGGTGCTGAGGCTAAGGCGATTCCACAAGTTCCAGGATCGCTCGACAAGGTAATTGATAGCCTCGAAACTGATCACGAGTTCTTAACCCGCGGCGGGGTATTCACCAAGGACCTCATCGATACTTGGATTGATTGGAAGCGTAAATCAGAGATTGATTACGTCCGGCTACGTCCACACCCAGCAGAGTTCGAACTGTATTTCGATATCTAATTCGAAGTCAGAAAATAAGCCCACCAGTTTTGGTGGGCTTATTTCATTTGGAATCTACTTAACCAACGTTCTTTAAGCGCTGGACCAATGGTGGATGCGTGTAATTGAAGGCAACATATAGGGGATGAGGATTTAGGTTGGCGAGGCTATCTGTGGAAATCTTTGAGAGCGCACTTCGCATCGGAGCCTGCTTGTAGGTTCTTGCTGCAAAGGTGTCGGCATCAAACTCATTCCTCCGTGAAAGTGAGTTATTTAGTAGCCCTAAGAGAATTTGTAGTGGGGTTAGCAATAGGAAGAAAGCTAGAGCCGATAGATGGAATTTGCCTTCTTCTGCACCAAGAGCCTTTGAGAACTCCGGGTATTGAAGCGCCCATCCAAGAAGTCCAAAGATTGCCAAGGTCTGTAGGTTTGAAACTATAAACATGGCAAGGGTGTGCTTGCGCTTGTAATGGCCTATTTCATGTGCCAGCACCGCCACAATCTCATCCTTAGTAAGTTTCTCAATCAAAGTGTCGAACAAGACGATGGTCTTACTCTTTCCCATTCCACTGAAGAATGCATTTGCTTTTGTCGAGCGCTTGGAACCATCCATTACAAATAAGTTCTTTAATGAGTAACCCTGGGATTGGCAATACTTTCCAATATCTTCCTTCAACTTCCCATCTTCCAATGGAGTCAATCTGTTGAAGAGCGGGAGAATCAATTTGGTTCCGAACATGAACATAAAAATTGAGAAACCAGCGACTAAAAGCCACGCATATAACCAGAAGCGATCCTCAAACCTCTCGTATAACCAGATAACAGCAGCCAGAAGTGCTCCCCCGATTGATACTCCTACAAGAGTTCCCTTGAAAATATCGGTTATGAAAGTCTTAGGAGTTGCTTTGTTGAAACCATACTTTGCTTCAATACCAAAGGTCGACTTAATCGCAAAGGGCAGTGAAATCAACCACCCAATGAAACTTAAGGCGCCAATGAATAGGAGTGAGACAAGCAAAGAACTTCCAACTCGCTCCGAAATAAATTTATCAAGTGCGGCAAACCAGCCAAAGGCGAGCGCTAAGACCATGGCGCCGGTTGAGACGGCTCCGGAAAAAAGTCCTAATTGATTCTTCTCATAACCATATGAAATTGAGCGCTGTTGCTCACTGGGATTGTAGAGATGCGCTACGAGCGGATCTGGTGACAGCTCGGAGCTCTTCTGATTTAAGTGATCGAGGATCGATTCCAATATAAAGGTGACCGCAACAATGACTATCAAGATTTCTAGCAGCATGTGGGCAGGTTAGCCGATAGGCTTCAACATATGTGTCGCTTACTTGGTTATGTCGCGAGTCACCCCACAACGCTCGCCGAATTTACTGGGCCTACTTTCAAGGAGTTTGTAAAGCTATCTGAAGTTCATAAGGACAGCTGGGGGCTCTGTTTGGTTGATGGGGCAAAAGCGAAAATTCAAAAGCGCGTCGAAGTCGCCGCTACTAGTGATTCCTTCTCGAAAGTGGCAGCAGCTGAAAGTGCTTCTGGTGGACTACTTCACTTTAGGTGGGCCTCCCCGGGTATTGAAGTTAATGACCACAACGCTCATCCCTTTTCTCATGAAGACATGGGATTTATTCACAATGGGGCTCTTTCCCCTTATGACGCCCTTCTTCCAGAAATCTCCGAGGAGGTCCTCTCGTTACGTAAAGGCAGCGGTGATAGTGAATTGTTCTTCCTCTTCGCACTTACCAAAATCAAGCAGCAAGGATTTCTCCCAGGCGTATTAGAAGCAATTCGTTCTATCAAGAGCGCTTACGAGTACAGCAGCATCAATTCTATGTTTCTAAATAGCGAATATCTCATTGTGATCTCCGAACATCACTCTGATAACCGTCCCTCTTGGACTGAGCCAAACTATTATGAAGTTCGCTATCGACTAGATGCTTCGGGATGCCTGGTCGCATCATCTGGTTGGAGTCAGGATGGATGGGCCTTGATGCCTAATCACAGCGCTTTGGTTGTGGAGCGAAAAACCATGAAGAGTGAGTTAATCAATCTTTAGCAAGACGCTTTGCCCGGCTCTCACTTGAGACCACAGTAAGAACTCCCAAAATGATGATGGCTCCCCCAAGGGCATAATTGAGCGTTATTACTTCATTTAGGAACACGACGCCTAGTAGTACAGCAATAACAGGATTTACATAGGCATATGTAGCTGTTAGCGAAACAGGTGCATTCATTACTAACCATAAATATGCAGAGTAAGCCGCGATTGAACCAATTAAGACCAAATACCAGAACCAGAACCATGATGTATTTGATCCATCAAGAAGATCACCGATTGATTCGCCGCGGATGAGACCTGCAAAGGTTAAGGCGATTCCGCCAGCTAGCATTTCGATACCGGTAAAGAGCAACGAGTTCTTTGGAATTGGAAATCTCGGCGAGAGATATGTTCCGAGAGCCCACCCAATGTTTCCCAGCAAGACCATGAACATATAGAAGAAGAGCTTTCCCGAACCCACTCCACTAACCGATTCGATGCTGCCTGGCTTTAACAAAATCACGACTCCGATAAAGCCGACGAGCGTCCCTACCCAAGTAAGGGTCGCAATCCGCTCTCTCGATACAGTTCTAAAGAGCGCGATCCAAAGTGGCAAAGCGGCGATGATGAGTGAGACAACTCCAGTTGGTACATGAGCTTCGGCTACCGCAACATTGCCGATTCCAAATCCGAGCGTGACAAACCCCAGTACAGAGGCTGAGGCAATCTCTGGCTTCGGTATCCGAAACTCGTCCCTTCCCTGCTTGATTAAAATGAAAGAGAAAAGAATTAGCCCCGCGAGTGTGAAGCGAATACCCATCGAGAGAAGCGGCGGCATGGTCTCGATTACCTTGGCGATTGCAAAGTAAGTTGAACCCCAAATGATGTAGACCGTCCAGAGCGAGACCCAGGTCTTTGTCTTCAGGTTCATGCCGGAAGGCTAAGCCCAGTTGACAGTGCCATAGAGCTACATCTTTGCAGTTGCAAATCATTTGCAATAAGATAGCGCCATGTTGACTCCAAAACTGCACATCCCAGATGGCTTCGTAAACCTGCCCGTGAGCGCGCTCTTCGGCCTTCTCTCAATCACATTCGTTGGCCTCGCACTTAAGGGGGCGGCTAAGACCCTAGATGATCGAACAACCCCGCTGGCAGGATTAACGGCGGTATTCATCTTTGCCGCGCAGATGATCAACTTCCCGGTCGCTGCCGGCACAAGTGGCCACCTTGTTGGAGCGGCTCTGGCGACTGTGCTTGTCGGCCCCTACTCCGCAACACTCGCACTCACAGTCGTGCTTGGCGTTCAAGCGCTTCTCTTTGCCGACGGTGGCTTATCTGCACTCGGTCTAAATGTTTTCAACTTATCGGTTATCGCAGTTTGGGTAAGCCACTTCGCAATCGTTGGACTTCGCAAAGTACTTCCGAAAACAAAGTCTGGTGTAACTATCGCAGCTACGGTTGCCGCTTATATCTCAGTTCCATTGGCTGCCCTAGGTTTCACAATTCAATATGCCTTCGGTGGTACTGGAACCATCCCAGTGGGAACCGTTGGTACTGCCATGATTGGAACGCATCTCTTAATTGGCATCGGTGAAGCTTTGATTACTTTTATGACTGTCTCGGCAGTTATTGCAACTCGCTCTGATTTAGTGTTCGGCTGGAAACCGACATTGGAGGTTCGTTCATGAATAAAGTATCAAAACGCTTTTATCTTTACTTTTTCCTTACCTCTGCTTTGGTTGCTGGAGCACTTTCGTTCTACGCCTCATCTCAACCAGATGGCCTAGAAAAGGTTGCAGAAGATACTGGTTTTCTTGATACTGCCAAAGACTCAGCCGTATCTGGATCGCCCCTTGCCGATTATGGAGTAGCAGGATTGGAAAATGAAAGACTAAGTTTGGGGCTTTCGGGAATCATTGGAATCTTGGTGACTGCCCTCGTTGCATTCGCTGTATTTGCTATCGCAAAACGCCTTAAGTCAGGGGCCAAGAACTGAAATCTTCGCATCACCACGGCCATGATGTGGGTGAACGACTCTTTCTTCACCGCCATACCTTGGTACATGAATTACCCGCAGAAACCAAGATTCTAGGGGCGCTCCTCTTCGTAATAGTTGTTGTTGCAACTCCTATTCAAAATCTCCTGGCCTACCTGGGTTTCTTCATAATTTTGCTGATTCTTATCCGCGTCACCCAACTCCCCTATCGCACCGTATTTATTCGCTCGCTCGTTGAAATTCCCTTTGTTCTATTCGCGTTATTAATGCCGTTCTTTGGCACTGGAGCAAAGGTCGAGTTCTTCGGTTTGGAACTATATGAAGCTGGGCTGTGGGCTGGAGCAGGCATAGTCGCAAAAGGGACTATCGGAGTCATCACCGCAATCATTCTCTCTGCATCAACTTCAGCTCGTGACATATTAGGTGGGCTTGAGAAGTTAAGAGTTCCAGCGCCATTAGTTAGCATCGCAACCTTCATGCTCCGCTATCTAAATGTAATAAACGATGAGCTCGGTCGGATGAAGATTGCTCGGGAGTCGCGCGGATTTGAAGAGCGGGGCTTAAAGTCTTGGCGCATCTTGGCTCAGACTGTCGGAGCGCTTTTCATTAGATCTTACGAAAGAGGTGAACGCGTTTACCTGGCGATGCTCTCTCGTGGCTTCGTAGGCCAAATGCCAAAACTCTCAGTCGAGAAGAAAACTAATTGGGTAATCGCATTAGTTCTTCCAGGCGCCGCACTTGTAGTTTCATTAACAACGGGAGTGATCTTATGAATTCAATTCCTAGCCTGCGTATTAGCAATCTTGCATATGCATACCCGGATGGTCACCAGGCGCTCTATGGTGTTAATTTAGAATTACAGAATGGTGAGAAAGTTTCGCTCTTAGGGCCAAATGGTGCGGGTAAAACAACTTTAGTTCTCCACCTAAACGGCATCATCGCTACCCAGCAAGGCAGCGTTACTGTCGCTGGAACTGTGGTCGATGCTAAGAATAAAGAGAGTCTGCGCCATATTAGAGAACGCGTTGGAATAGTCTTTCAGGATCCAGATGATCAATTATTTATGCCGACCGTTGCTGAAGATGTCTCATTTGGACCTTACAACTCAGGGCTTCGAGGCGCCGAATTAGAGCGGGTAACTGAAGAGGCGCTCGCTAAGGTCGGGATGCTTGAATTTAAGGATCGCCCGCCTCATCATCTATCTTTTGGACAACGGAGAAGAGTGGCAGTTGCCACAGTCCTTGCGATGAAGCCAGAAATCCTTGTTTTGGATGAACCATCATCAAATCTAGATCCTGCATCTAGACGCGAGCTTGCAGAAATCTTAAAGTCACTCGACATCACAATCTTGATGGTCACACATGATCTTCCCTATGCACTCGAACTCTGTGAGCGCTCAGTCATTCTCTCCGGCGGAGTCATTGCAGCGGATTCGAATACTGAAGATCTATTTAGAAATGATGAGCTTTTGGCAACTCATCGCCTAGAACTTCCCTTCGGCTTCAAACTCTAATCCAGGAAGAAGTCGAGTAGGAAATCAGTAGTGCCCGGAACGACCGCGTACTTATCGAGGTCTGTGACTCCAACCGAGGCTAGAATTTCATCATCTACAAAGAAGTTTCCGGTGCATTCATTACTTGGTCGATTCAAAATCACATGAGCAGCGTCGGCAAGAATTTCTGGCTTCCTACATGCGGCTACCTCTATACCTGGAATCATCTGTAAGGCAGCTGTATCAATCGCCGTTCGCGGCCAGAGCGCATTGACTGCAATTCCATCGCGCTTGAATTCCTCGGACATACCCAGAACGCACATGCTCATTCCATATTTGGCCATCGTGTAGGCGACATGATTCTTAAACCACTTGGCCTTCATCGATAGTGGCGGTGAGAGCGTCAAGATATGGGGGTTTCTTCCTGCCTTAGCTGACTCCTTAAGGTGCGGAATCGCGGCCTGTGAAGTTAGAAAAGTTCCTCTTACATTTACATCAAACATTAAATCAAACCGCTTAGCTGGGGTGGCTAGCGTTGGGGTGAGATTGATGGCGCTGGCATTGTTGATCAAGATGTCGAGGCCGCCGAAAGTCTCAACAGTCTTTTCTATCGCTGATTCAATCTGGGTCTCATCACGGATATCGCATTGGATTGCGAGGGCTTCTCCCCCAGCCGCTTTTATCTCCTCGGCTGCCGTGAAGATTGTTCCAGGAAGTTTCGGATGTGGATCAGCAGTCTTTGCTGCAATAGCGATTTGTGCGCCATCTTGGGCAGCCCGAAGTGCGATGGCGAGTCCAATTCCGCGCGAGCCGCCAGTGATAAAGATCCGTTTTCCCTTTAATGACATCCCGATCTCTCCCTTTTACTTGTTCTTCTTGGATAAGAAGTTCATAAATGCTTCGCGCGCTTCATCTGATTGAAGCGCCATCTGGAATAACTCTCCTTCAGCGCGCATTACCGCGGTCACTTTGTCATGAAGCTCGCTCTTAATTAGCGCCTTTGTTTGAATCACTGCATTTGGTGGTTGCGCAGCTATCTTCAATGCGATTGCTCGTGCACTCTCTATCGGATTGTCTGAGACCTCGGCAATCAACCCCATCTCAAGCGCCACGGTTGGGCTAAAAGGCTCACCAGTTAGAAAGACCTTACTTGCGCGTTGATGGCCAACTAGCCGAGGAAAGAGTAATGAAGATCCTGCTTCTGGGACTAAACCAAGATTGACAAAAGGCATTGAGAATTTTGTGGTGGGAGCTGCAACAACCACATCGCAGTGAAAGAGCATAGTAGTTCCGATACCAACTGCATTTCCTGAGACTGCTGCGAGAAGCGGCTTTGAGAAGTTATGTATTGCCCCAAGAAAATTCATAACCGGAGAGCCTTCTTCAAGCGGCGGGGTATTTAAAAAATCAAAGAGGTCATTTCCTGAAGTGAAGTGTTGAGAGGAGCTAGTTATGAGTACTGCACGAACTCCAAAGTCTCCGTTTGCCTCGTTTATGGCGCTGGCGAGGGTTTGGTACATATCGCGAGTTATCGCGTTCTGCTTTTCGGGGCGATTGAGCGTAAGGGTTAGAATCTGGTTATTGGTGCTTGCTAGGACCTCGCTCACCCGGGAATCCTAACCTCATTGGCCTCATAAGTTAGGAGTCGAAATGGAGCGACTAACAATCCTGACGAGAGATCTGACTCCATTTGAGCATCTTGTTGCTGGACATTTATGTGATGGACTCTCAAATGCAGCCATCGCACGAGAAACCGCACATAGTGAGAAGGTTGTTGAAAATACGGTATCAAGAATGGCTAAGGCGCTTGGTGTTCAATCTGGACCGGATATCAATATCAGAGTTCTAATAGCCCTTGCCTATCGTTCCCACTTCGGTGACCAAGCTTTCGAGAAACTCCGCGTTCCCTGTCGCCACCTTGAAATTGGCCCTGATGGAACTGCGACCTGCGCGCGACATATCGATTAGTGACTTGCGCCAAAGTGCTACCTCTCACTCATGGATGCTAGGTGCTAGCACTCACTAAATTCGCAAATGAATTGAATTAGAAGAGTTTCATCTCCTTAGGAGATCTAGTCGGGATCTCGAGTGGGAAACCACTATTAAACACTTAGGAGAGAAGTAAATGAAACGCAGAACAATTGATCGAATCGTTAGCCTACTTGGTTTGGGTTTATCAGTATTTCTATTCGTATTAGCCGGCCTGCTTAACTGGGGCTACAACTTTGCCAATGATGAAGTTACGAACCAGTTGGCAGCGCAGAAGATCTCATTCCCAGCCGCGGATTCTGATTCCTTCAAGAATCTTGCTGACGAAGATCGCGTAGCGATAGAGCCTTTTGCCGGACTTGCTTTGACAACCGGGGAGCAAGCTAAGGCGTATGCTGATCACTACATCGGTGCGCACGTAAAAGGCATAGCGGGTGGCAAGACATATAGTGAAGTTAGCGGCGCTGCACTTGCGGCACGTGCACAATCACGCGCAAATCCAGATGATGCGGAATTAGCTGCAAATGCAGCAACTCTTATGGGTCAGCGCCAAAGCCTATTCATGGGAGAGACATTGAAAGGTTTATTGGGTTATGCATATGCGTTCTGGCAGATTGGACAGATTGCTATGTACGCGATGTGGGCTGCGTTAGCAGGTGGAGTAATCATGTTGATTCTCTCCATCCTCGGCTTCATGCATCTCCGTCGCACCCCAGACAGTGTGACGGTCTGACCCTCTACTCTCCGTGAGGGAATGAAAACCCCCTTGGTATGGACCAATTTAGTCCCACCAAGGGGGTTTTATTATGGGTATGGCTCTTATCGCT
>JALRKE010000029.1 GCA_023254845.1 Candidatus Nanopelagicaceae bacterium
ATATTTATATTTGTTATATTGAGATAAGATGGTAGTACAAGCAGAATGCACGCAGGTTCGGTTTTTCTGATACTGCGTATTCTTTTTGAAGTTCGGGTACTTGTTACCCGATATGTATTCTGCCATAATTAAATTATAGGAGGACAGATGCCAGGTAAAGGTTATTCATATAAAAAAGGTATGAAAAAAGGCAAAGGTAAAAAGAAGAGAAGATAATGGCTGAATGGCGAGGTATGAAGGTCAAGTTAAACAGCCCTTCAAGAATACAAAAAGGTGAACCAGGTTACGGTAGAAAAAAATTTAAAGTATTTGTATCTAGTAACGGCAAAGTTAAAAAGGTTATGTTCGGGGACCCAAACATGGAGAACTGCGCGGAAAATTGATTTCTCATATCGAGCAGATGTTTGAGCTCGCTGGGATTGGTGATGGACCTGCCCATGCTCGTCGAGTAATGGAGCTCGAGAGTGAGATTGCCTCGCACCACTGGGACACAGTCCGAAGTAGAGATGCGGTTCTCACCTTTAACAAGAAGAACTTTGCCGAGGTCCAAGGCTTAATCGGCCAATTCGACCTGAAGCTATGGGCGCAGAGCGCTGGCATACCCGGGCACGTTCTTGAGACCGTTGTTATCGCCCAACCAGACTTCGTTGAGAACCTCGGAAAGATGCTCGAGCGATTTGAAATCGCAAAATGGCGCTCCTGGCTTACCTGGCACTTACTCTCAAGCGCCGCTCCATACTTAAGTAGTCGTTTTGTAAATGAAAACTTTGCCTTCTATGGCACAACTTTGACCGGTATCCCGGTGCTAAAGGAGCGCTGGAAGCGAGGAGTTGCCCTTGTTGAAAGCGCCCTCGGCGAGGCGGTTGGTGAGTTCTATGTAGAAAAGCACTTCCCGCCCGCAGCCAAGGCCCGAATGAGCCAGCTCGTCTCTAATCTGATTGAGGCATATCGAATTAGCATCAATGGTCTGACCTGGATGGGTGAGGAGACCAAGAAAAAGGCGCTCGAAAAGCTTGGAAAGTTCACGCCTAAAATTGGATACCCCGATAAGTGGCGCGATTACTCCAAGCTTGAAGTCA
Organism: Candidatus Nanopelagicaceae bacterium; assembly: GCA_023254845.1. Lineage (GTDB taxonomy): Bacteria > Actinomycetota > Actinomycetes > Nanopelagicales > Nanopelagicaceae > MAG-120802. The sequence continues at coordinate 1,080 of JALRKE010000029.1, forward strand.
AGCGCGGAGATTTGCTTGGAAATCTCGCACGAATCGCAAAATTCCGGGGCGATTATGAATACAACAAGGTGGGTAAACCAGTCGACAAAAGTGAATGGTTAATGACCCCACAAACCGTCAACGCTTATTACCACCCACTAATGAATGAGATTGTTTTCCCCGCTGCAATCTTGCAGCCACCTTTCTTTGATCTAGATGCCGATGATGCCGTCAACTACGGCGGAATCGGAGCGGTGATTGGCCATGAAATCGGCCATGGATTTGATGATCAAGGATCTCGTTATGACGGCGATGGAAACTTAAAGAATTGGTGGAGCGAGGAAGACCGGAGAGAATTTGAAAAACGTACTTCGAGTTTAATTTCGCAATACAACGCCCTCGCCCCAGAAGAAGTTCCAGATACAAATGTAAATGGCGCGCTAACTATTGGTGAGAATATCGGCGATCTAGGAGGAGCAACAATCGCCTATAAGGCTTATAAAATTGCCCTCGCTGGAAACGCTGCGCCGGTGATTGATGGATTAACTGGTGACCAGAGATTCTTCGTCGGATATGCCCAAGTTTGGCGGGGCAAGATTAGATCCGAAGCGATGAAAGTTCGATTAGCAACAGATCCGCACTCCCCCGGTGAATTTCGTTGCAATCAAATTCTCAAGAATTTGCCGCAATTTCATGACGCATTCAAAGTGAAACCTGGAGATGCCCTTTATATGGCTCCAGAGGAGCAAGTAGCTATTTGGTAACAGTTTGTTGGCGGGTTTCGTCGCGATGTTTGCGAAGATAGACCATAAAAGGTGTTCCGCCGGTACCAATAGCTGAAGGGTTTCCTGGAGCTTTTTGAGCCTGTGCGTGAATATATTGACCGGCATACTCAAGGTGCATGGCCCGAAAGTCTCCAACGAGTTCTACTGATTGATTGAAGAGTTCTGAGGTTGAGTTTCGGCCCAATTTAGTCACGAATTCCCGGACGCTAGGGCCGTTTTCTACCGCTTCAATAAATTTCACATGTTCTGGTGGCATGTATTCGCGCATCTCCATCAAGTACTCACGTAGTTCATCGCGCTCATGTTCAATTCCAAGGACGCCATCCAAAGCAGGAACGATCGCGCTCTGGGCGCCGGTCTCGCCGCGATACTTCATTCCCTTACCGCCCAATTCGCTCACGCCTTCATAAACAACTCCATTTGGAAGCGCCGGGTTATTTCGCCAACCAAAGATGTATGGACGGACGCGATGGAAATATACATATGGATCGCACTTTTCTGGCATCCTAGCTAGTACTTCATACATACTCTTTATGCCATCTCGGAGTTGCGTAAGTGCAATATCCAAGGCATCAGCATCATTTGCCACAACGGCCTTTTGCGCTAACTCAATTGCATGAAGAGCAACGCCAGCTTTCTTCTCGATATCAATGTGGATGATGATGAACCACTCTTCATCTTGTCCACCTAAGAAGCATTGAAGTAGCGCGATATTTCCGCACTCCACTCCATCACTCGGGCTTAATCGATACCAATTATCAATTGAGTAAGACGCGTAGCTAAGGATTGGCGGACGGCCTACTAACTTTCCAACTTCATACCAAGGCTTAGCAAGTACCGATGGGATTACATGGGCAGCCTCTTCTTCAGACCATTGGTAGGCCATTCCGATATAGGAGAGCGCCAGCATCGCCCTTCTAATTTCACCTTCGCCTTTAAGAGCGCCTAAATCAAATGGCGGTAGCTCAGCAACTCGCTTTCGGAAATTTGTAGCCATGAGATATTTCGGAAGATTCCTAGCCATCTCATCCCATGCTTCATTAGCGCTAGAGAGTGAGCGGATTGGATCTTGGTGTTGCATATATCCCCACTCAGGAGAGAGCCCGAAATCAGCAAGGGATACGGGTTTTCCAGACAAAATTATTTGGCAGCGAGACGTGCCTCGCGGCGCTTCCTTTGTTCTTCTGGATTAGGAACTGGAACCGCGGCGATGAGGCGCTGGGTGTAGGGATCCTTTGCATGCTTCAAGATGGAATCGCGCTCACCGACCTCGACAAGCCTTCCATCCTGCATAACCGCGATCCGGTGGGCAAGGATGTCGACAACTGCAAGATCGTGGCTGATAAAGAGGCAAGCAAACTTCAACTTATCTTGAAGATCTAGCAAAAGATCTAAGAATCGAGCCTGGACCGAGACATCAAGGGCTGAAGTTGGTTCATCTGCAATTAATAAATCTGGAGTTAGAGCGAGGGCACGGGCAATTCCTACGCGCTGGCGCTGTCCACCAGAGAGCTCATGAGGAAATCGATTTCGATACGATCTTGGCAACTCGACTTGCTCCAACAAATCCTCCACTTTTTTATTTAATGCATCGCCTTTGGCTAAATTTGCCAGAAGTATTGGCTCGCCAATTGATTCACCGATTGGAAGTCGTGGATTTAATGAGGAAGCTGGATCTTGAAAGACGATTCCGGTATGGCGACGGATTGGGAATAACTCTTTCTGCGAGGCTCTCGTAATGTCTTTCCCGACAATCTCTAGCCTGCCTTCTTTGATTGGGAGCAAGCCGATTGCTGCTCGGCCAACGGTAGTTTTTCCTGATCCTGACTCGCCTACTAGGCCAACAATTTCACCTGGGAAGATCTCTAGTGAGAAATCCTTAACCGCGACGAACTCTGGAACACGACCTCGTTTTGGGTAGGCAATCGTTACGTTTTCCATTTTCATTACTGGCTGCGCTTTTGTTTGAGCTTCGCTTAACTTCCGCTTCCGACTCGAACCGAGCTTAGGGACAGCCGCCAAAAGCTCTTTTGTATAAGGATGACTTGGACGATTAAATATTTCATCCGCAGTACCCTTCTCAACAGCAAGTCCATCCTTCATGACGAGAATGTCATCTGCCAGGTCAGCAACAACCCCCATGTCATGAGTGATTAGAAGAATTGCCGAATTTAGCTTGGTTCTAAGCGCCCTCATCAAGTCTAGGATTTCAGCTTGAATCGTGACGTCAAGCGCGGTTGTAGGTTCATCCGCTACCAAAAGCGCTGGATCGCAAGCTAGCGCTTGCGCAATCATCGCTCTCTGGCGCTGACCACCAGATAATTGATGTGGGTACTTATCAATAGATAACTCAGGGTTAGGTATCTCGACCATCTTGATTAATTCAATTGCGCGTTCCCGTGCTTCCTTTATGCTTATGGGAAAGTGGGTGCGAAGAGTTTCCACAATCTGGAATCCAATTGTGTAGACGGGGTTTAGTGCCGTCATTGGTTCCTGAAAAATGTAAGCCACTTCGCGACCGCGAGATGCCTGGAGTTCTTTAGGTGTTGCTTCAAGCATCTCTTTGCCGTTGATTTTCACACTTCCGGAGCTTCTAGAGTTGGGCGCCAATAGATGCATCAAACCCATCGCAGTTGTAGATTTCCCAGAACCTGACTCCCCGACTATTGCAAGAGTCTTTCCGGCCACAAGGTCGAAATTCATCGATACCGCTGCCGGATACCAAACGCCATCGACCCAAAACTCAACAGTGAAATCTCTGACCTGCAGAATCGGTTCACTCATGAAGCGATCTTCCATTTCTGATTAGATTGGGCCGGAAAGAAGGAGTGAAAGTGGTTAACCAGACCTACAGGCCGGGCATAAATACTTTCTATGCTTCCATTGCCTTCGCGCTTCTCCTGCTTTTCACGATTCAGGCTTTTCTCTACGGAAGCACAATAAGCGGATTTAGCGCCCTGGCTTGGTCCTTGGGAATTGGATTTCCAACTTACTTCGGATTCATAAAGTCGAGAATTGAATACTCCCTGGATGGGGTCATATTTAGGAATCCTTTTTCCACGATTCAAATTCCTTGGAACGAGATTGAAGGAATGGATGACCAACTCAACTTCATCGTCCTTTCGAACGGCAAGAAATACTCTGCTTGGATTGCGCCGAGCAAGAGAAAGATGACTCGTCGAGGGTTCTATCGAATGGACCGAATTCGAGAAGCTAGCAGTCTCACCGCTCAGGACTTGGAACGAAGAGAATTTGAGAGGACTGCGAACCCTGCGCTCTTCATTGCTCAAGAATTTCAAAAAGAGTTTCTCAGGTCGAGGCATATTTCGCAATTTAGTTTTTTTGAAGTCGTTCATAATGAGAGAATTTGGAATATTGCTTTGGCTCTCGCTACCGGAGCGCTGCTCGCACTTCTCGGTTAAGACTTTTTTAATGATCATTTCTTTTCCCTATTATTTGACCGAAATACTTTTCCGCGACGCTGCCTAGGGTCGAAAGCATCTCTAAGCCCGTCACCAATGAAATTTACACAAAGCGCGATCACAATAATGAAGATTCCTGGATACCAAAAAAGCCATGGTCTTGTTGAAAATGACTCTTGATAAGTTGAGATCAACAGCCCAAGGGATACATCTGGTGGAATGACCCCAAAACCTAAGTAACTGAGGGCAGACTCCAGAAGAATTGCTCCAGCCATCAATAAGGTGACAGAGACAATAATTACACCAATTGCATTAGGAAGAATATGCTTGAAAATAATTCTTCTGTTGCTAGCTCCGGCAACTCGGGCAGCGTCTACGAATTCTCTCTCCCTGAGAGTTAGAAATTCTCCACGTACTAAACGAGAAAGCCCTGTCCAGGCGAAAAGACCAAGGTAGAACGCAAGAAAGGCTACGCCCAAATTTCCAAAGTGATAGCCAACTACGGAGCCGATGATGATCGAGGGAATTGTGATAATAAAATCGGTTATACGCATCAAGATTGCGTCAATCCAACCTCTAAAGTAACCCGATATCGCCCCTATGACTGTTCCAATTGTTGCGGCTAAGGCGCCGATGATGATCATCACAAAAATGGAGCGTTGAGCGCCTCTCATTACTAATGAGAAATAGTCTCTACCTATGTCATCTTGCCCGAATGGAAAGTCGCCCCAACCCAATCCATCTCCGTCGATAAATGGAAGTAGATCTATAGTCGGACACCCAACACTGCCGCCCGGACAGTTCTCGAACTGAAGTTCAAGAATGTCAGTATGGTTGTAGCGCCACCATCCTGGAATTTCAATCCCAAGAAGTCGCCAATCAAGTGCAGTGAAAACTCCGATAAACAAAACCGTCAAGGTAAATACTGAAACCATCGCCGCACGATGTTGGCGGAATCGCTTGCGAATGATCTGCCCTTGTGTAAGTCCGACAGTATCCCGACTCTCGATCATTCTTTCATCGCTGGCAACAGCCGATTCGCTATTTTTTCTGAATTTCATGGTACTAGTTCCCTGCCCCAACTCTTACTCGCGGATCCATAACTGAATAAAGAAGATCAGCAATCAAGTTTGCCAAAACAGCAAGCGTTCCCGTTACAAGGAAGACACCCATAAGCAAATTTAAATCCATATTGGTTATAGCGCTATTGAACAAGGTGCCCATGCCCCTCCAGCCGAAGACACGCTCTGTAATGATCGCTCCTCCAATGATTCCCGCGAAATCCACAACAAGAATTGTGGTCATAGGAATCATGGTGTTTCGAAATGCATGTCGCATGATTACCGTTCTCTCGGTTAGTCCCTTTGAGCGAGCAGTCCTGATGTAGTCCTGATTCAAGACCTCTAAAAGGGTGCCGCGAGAGAATCGAATATAACCCGCGAACGAGATCAAAGTTAACGCTAGCGTTGGTAAAACTAGATGAGTTAGCGAATCTAAGAATCTAATCCAATATCCAACAGGTTCAAGCCAAATTCGCCCATCTCCAATTGTGGGAATCGGGCGATAATTTACATCGCTAAGTCGCACATAACGTGGCCAAACTTGCATCAACCGGTCCAAGATAGTAAGAATTCCGAAAATTACCGAAACAATAGTGACGGTCCTGATTGTCGGCCCCTTATCTTCTCCTCCCATAACCCTGCCAATCAAATTAGCTGATAAGAATGTTAGAAGAGCGAGCCCGAGGAGCACCCAGTTGTGGTTTGGCCACTTAAAAGCAACTTGGACTGGGTAATAAAAAGCAAGCCCCACAAGGACCGCAGTGAGACTAGCCCGCAAAGTTTTACGGTCCTCAATTCCTACTGAAATAGCCGTAATTGCGAATGCAAAGGCTGAGCCGATTATCGCTAATCCAATTACGCCAAGTCTTGGCCGCTCCAACCAGTTCAGGTAGTTGATAAGGAAAAGGGTAAAGAAGGTAAGGGAGGATGCGAGTGCGAAAGTTATATAGGCTCTTCGATCTAGAAGACTGAGAATACCGCTCCAGAATATTCCAGAGAAGATAGAAATGATTATCATCCAAGGTAAGGAGATATTTGGATCTCCGAGAAAATCATTGAATTCAATTGCCAAGAATTGCTTAAGAAGTACTGCGACCCAGAAGATTGGTAATGAGAACATGAGAAATGCTGCAAAAGTCATCGAGTAATCAAAGCGACTGTACTGGCGAAGTGCCGAAATAATTCCTAGGGATATTCCAAGAATTATCGCGATGATTGTCGCCATAAAGACTAAACGGATTGACACGGGAATCGCCTGAGAAATCTGCTCTACGACCGTTCCGCCTTCTCTGGTGGCTCCAAGAGTCCCCTGCCCAACCAAGTATCCAAGAACCCCGCGCAGCCAGATGAAATATCGCAACGGAGGTGGTACATCCAGGCTCAGAGTGCGAGTCAGCGCAGCAATCTGGAACTTAGCGTTCTCATCTCGACTAAGGCGAAGTCCCTCAAGTGGATCGGAAGAAATTGCAGTTAAGTTGTAAAGCAAGAAGCTCGAACCAAAGAGAATAATGATCAACACGCCTAGGCGACGAAAAATGTAGCCGACCATGATTCCCCCTTTTCCTATTGCCCAAATATTAGATTCGAAACCCAAAAGATACTGGCTATTCCAATGAATAATTCCAGAAATTCAAGAGAGAGACCGGCCACCTAAGTAACCGGTCTCTCTCTTACTTACCTTCTAACTCATCCCTATTCGAGAGGAGTTAGCAGATTCGTCTTTAGTATCTCCACTCCCAGTAGTTCCACACGAGTAGTGGTGATAGCAGAGCGGGCTTGATGCCCTTGAGCTGCTTGTTAACACCAGTTACTCCTGGGAACTGGAAGATTGGCAAGGAGATTGAAGCATCGACAACTTCCTTATCGACCTGAGCATATAGCTTGCCGGTCTCCTCGAAGCTATAGGCCTTGGCCTTCAACTTCGCGTAGATGTCGTCAATCTTCTTGTTTGCGTAACCTTGATAGTTATCTTCAGTTGCATAAGTTCCAACAGGTGAAGCGGCAGAAGTTGAAGTCTGGCACCATGCAAAGAACTCAGCATCGTAGTCTCCGCTGATAATTCCAACGGATGACCAATTTGTAGCAGCGGTTGGAAGCAAGTTGATTCCAGCCTTTGCAAGTGCTGCCTTAGCAAGTTGTGCCTCAGAGGCGCGACGAGCGTTATTGGCGGCATGAACGACAGTTACATCAAAACCTGGATTCGATGCACTCGCACTTGGATAGTACTTCTGAACAAGAGCGAGAGCCTTAGCTTCTCTCTCAGATTGGCTTCCGCCAAACTTTGTATTGATTCCCGACGCCTTCATTATTGACTCGGCACGAGGATCATTTGGAAGTACGGTGAATGTATTCATCAAGACCGCATTCTTGTTAATTGGCTTGATGATTGTGTCCACAATTTGCTGGCGTGGCCATGCAAGAAGTGTTGCGGTACGTAGATCTTTTGCCTTCTGGCTATCTCCGGCAAAAACACCGTTGTAGGTGTAATCGGTTCCGTAAGTTGGACCTACGTTTAGGTCAATGTGTTCGTAGCAACCTTCATTAACTGAAATGACCTTCGCAGTTGGTATTGACTTAAGTAGAGCTACTGAGTCAGCGGTTGGCTGGCCTGAGTAAACATCGATTTCCTTATTGCGTAGGGCTTGAGCAGCTGCAGTTCCATCCTTGATGTAACGGAACTGAATGGACTTAATATTGCCGCGAAGCGCTGGGCCAGAGTTGTAACGTGCATTCCTGACCATAGAGATTCCTTGTCCAGGGGTGATGGACTTAACCAAGTACGCACCGTTGCCAACGAGAAGCAATGGGTTTGTAGAGGAATCCACTTTGTTCACGTTGTAGGACTTGCTCCATACAGCTCCAAGACCCTTAAGGAACTTGCCGTTGTAAGCATTAAATGCCTTTTCGAATTGTGCACGAGCTGCTTCGTTCGCAGAAACGCTCTGGAGTTTGGTCTTGCCGGCAGCTAGGTGCACCAATGTGTGAACTGGTGATGGCCCTGGCCCAACAATTTCCCAATCTGGAATTGCTGCATCGTATTCGACGGTTACCGTCATCTTGTCAGCAGAAAGAGTTGGGAGACCGACATGGTGCTCGTCGTATGCTCCACCGTATCCGAGTGAGTCGAAGGCAGGTGTCTGCTCGGCATCATTTGGATCTCCAAGACCGGCAGCTACTGAGTAAGTTGTAGAGGCAAGTACGTGGCTAAGTAGAAGGTCAACACCGGTGATTGGTGTTCCATCTGACCAGACTCTTCCCTTGTTTACGGTGTACTGGACCTTGAATGGCTTTTGGCTAATGATCTTGTATGAGCCAAGCGCAGTATTCTTTTGGAGAACTTTCTTATTGTCATAGTAGTTAAAACCATTACCGGACAAGTAACCAACATCTCCATTGATGGTTAGGTTGTAGCCCGATACTGATGAGTTCAGGCCTGAGAGCTCGTTGCTAGTAACGATCACAACAGTGGTGCGCTTAGCGGCATTTGCTGGAACCGTCGTTCCGGCAATCAATGCGCCAGCGGCCGCTATCGCGAGTCCCGCACGAGCGATTTTTGCTTTCTTCATTTAATTGTTTCTCCTAGTGATAGAAAAAGAACTAGGTATGAGAAGTCGACTGCTCCCACACCAAGCCCTTGGGGTGCCCCGAAGTCTGCCCTATTTGGGGGGTTTTACTCAATGTAGCGGTGAGCCTGCTTTATCAAAATTCCGTTATGAAAGGGGCTGGCCCTCGGCTCGGGCCCTTTCAATTTTTTCAGTTGTGAGCCTAGGGGCGGCAAAAAGAAAGATGACCAACCCAAGTAGAAGGCTTACGAAGTAGGGCATCCGAAGTGCAAGTTCTCGATCCCCAAAGACCTCGGCGGCGCTGACGATGGCTCCCCCGATCAAGGTGCCAATCGGCATGCTCCCCCAAGCAAAAAAACGATAGACGCTATTCACTCTTCCCAATAGATGAGTCGGAATGATGCTCTGGCGAAGCGAAACTGTGATCACATTCCAAAGGACGGCAAAGATCGTAGTTCCGGCAATCATCACCCAAGCGATATACCAATTAGATGTCACTCCGATTATCAAACTCATGATTGGCATGGAGATAAGTGTGAGATAAAGCGAGGGCCCACTTCCCAATTTCTTAGAGATTTTCGGGCCGAGAATTCCGCCAAGAGTTCCACCTATCGCCCCAGAAGTGCCAAGGATTGCAAACTCAAAGACTGAAGTTTCCAGAATCTCTTGAGCAAAGAGAATGAAGGTGGCCGCGGTTATCGATCCAACCAAGTTGAGAGTTCCAAGGATTATCGCCATCGGCCTAAGAAGCGAGTGAGACCAGAGC
>JALRKE010000002.1 GCA_023254845.1 Candidatus Nanopelagicaceae bacterium
AGGCGATGGCGGCTTCAATGATGCGGTAAGTGAGGCTCTTGCTCTTGCCAAAAAGCGATTCAATCTCGTGCCACCATTCGTACGGGAAGTCCCCACTAGCGGTACTGCCGTAGATCGACTCTCAAAGCTCCGCTTCTTAGCGAAGAACGGCTACACCTTGATTATCACTGTTGGAAGCGGCTACCGAGAAACTGTTCGCCGCGTCTCTATGGAGTACCCAGAAACACAGTTCGCACCGATCAATGATAAAACTCTCGCACAACTAAATATCTCAAATATCTACTTTGATGAATTAGAAGCAGCGCGCATTGCTGGCACCATTGCCCGAGTTAGAAGTAAATCGAAAGTTGTAGCTATCGTTGCGGGAACAAATGAAGTCAACGAATCATTTATCGCTGCCACAAAAGGAGTAGAAGTACTACAAATTCCATTTAGCGGAGATGTTGAAAATCTAAATACCTCTCTTGAAAGAGCCGATGTCATCTACTCGCTCTGGGACAGAGACTCAAAGGTTTATGAGATTGTGATTAATAGAAAGCCTCGAACTCTTTACATTGCGCGCAACCCAGATCAGTACTTTGCAAATTTGGAGTCCAATTCGAGAGTTATCGCTGTTATTGAGAAGAAGTTAAAGAAACCAATCGCACAATTGGTTCGACTTGGACTTGAGAATCGTGCGCTCATAGATATTGTTGATGAAGAGTTAGGGATATTCGGTAGAAAATATGGATTGGCAAATGACGGGTTGGCCATCAAGCTCCGCCCTGGCCAAAACGCCGTTGTGAAAGCGGTAAAGGAGCTCAAAGGTTAAAGTCAGGGTTTAGAGTTCGACCTCAGAATCTGTGTCGCAGCGCACCTTGGGCGCGACATGTGAAACGGCCAAAACAATGCGATTAAGTGCCGGTAATGCCTTCCCGATAGGGTTCGCTCACGCTTCCCCAAACGTACGTACAAACCCCTCGGGAGGAAATAAATTGAAGAGATCAACACGTCTCATCGCTGTCGCGGTTGCTGCTTCTCTCTCCGTTCTCGGAGTCACAGCCCCAGCCTCTGCAGCAAATACAAAAGCATGTCTTGCGCTTGATACCGGTGGTGTCGATGACAAGTCATTTAACGCATCTGCATGGGCTGGCGCGCAGTCCGTGGCAAACAAGTCAACAACGGTCAAATACCTAGTTGCTCAAACTGATGCTGATTACGCTCCAAATATCAAGAAGTTAGTTGATGAAGGTTGCGACATCGTTATCGGTGTTGGCTTCTTGATTGCTGGCGCTCTTGAAGAAGCTGCTGAAAAGTATCCAAATACTAATTTCGCAATCGTTGATGGTGGCGGTTCCGGAGACTCAAACCATAAGGGTCTGTTGTTCGCAACTAATCAGTCTTCATTCCAAGCAGGTTACCTTGCTGCTTCTTACTCGAAGACCGGCGTTGTAGCTACCTATGGCGGCATGAACTTCCCAGCAGTATCCGATTTCATGGATGGATACGTTAAGGGAGTCGCTTATTACAACGAGCGAAACAAGAAAAATGTAAAGGCACTTGGCTGGGATCCAGAGAAGAAAGACGGAACATTTGTCGGTAACTTCTCAGATCAGGCAAAGGCTCTTCAGATTTCCAAGCAATTCGAGCTACAGAAGGCAGATGTAATCTTCCCAGTAGCAGGAGGCCTTGGTGGCGCAACTGCACAGAACGCAATGACCAGCAAGCAATCAGTAGTTATCTGGGTTGACTCAGATGGAGTTATTGCTGTCCCGCAGTACAAGTCAGTAATCCTGACTTCAGTACTCAAGGGCGTTGGAACTTCTGTTGCCCAAGTAATTAAGGATCAGAGAAAAGGCAAATTCTCAAGCACTTCTTACCTAGGAACGCTTAAGAATAAGGGAACTGGATTAGCTCCGTTCTATGACTTCAATTCGAAGATTTCTTCGAAGGTAAAGCGTGAGTTGAAGTTAATTGGCGCGAGAATCATTAACGGTTCAATCGACCTATAAAACACTAAGTAAAAGGCGAGCCAGGTGTGAGAAATCACCTGGCTCGTTTTCTTTTCCCTAATTTTCCGATAGATTTTCACCCATTACTTGGCGAGAAATAGGGGATTACTCGATTCATGTCAGTTGAATTACGCGGTATTACGAAGAGTTTCGGCTCCCTTGTAGCCAATGATGCAATCGATTTAAAGGTTGAAGCAGGCAAGATTCATGCGATCCTTGGTGAAAATGGCGCTGGAAAGTCCACTTTGATGAATATTCTCTTTGGGCTTTTGCAGCCAGATTCTGGCGAAATTCTCATTGATGGAGAGAGAATCCAAGTCAATGAGCCGAGCGATGCGCTTTCTGCCGGTATTGGAATGGTTCACCAGCACTTCATGTTGATTCCGGTATTTACTGTTGCGGAGAATATTGTCCTTGGGCACGAAAAAATCCGTGGCGTTGGAACGTTAGATTTGCGAGACGCTCGCACACAAATAATGGAGATTGCTAAGCGTTTTAATTTTGAAATAGATCCGGATGCTCTGATTGAAGATTTACCGGTTGGCGTACAGCAGAGAGTTGAGATCATCAAGGCGCTCTTCTTCAATGCAAAAATCATTATTCTTGATGAGCCATCGGCAGTATTAACCCCACAAGAGACTGATGAACTATTAAATGTTATGCGTGAGTTGAAGAAACAGGGCAAGTCAATCATTTTTATCACTCACAAACTTCGCGAAGTTCAAGAGGTCGCCGATGAGATTACTATCATCAGACGAGGCAAAGTTGTTGGCAAGGCAGAACCAACTGCTACCCAAGAGGAGTTAGCTTCAATGATGGTAGGTAGACCGGTAGATCTTGAAGTCGCAAAGAAGCCATTTACTCCTGGTGCCGTCATCTTGAAGATTAGCGATTTGAAGGTGACCGACAATCGAGGTCGTCCTCTAGTGAGTGATATTAATTTTGATGTCCGAGCGGGTGAAATACTTGCGGTCGCCGGTGTTCAAGGTAATGGCCAGACGGAGTTGGCGCGTGCAATTCTGAACTTAGAGCCGCATATCTACGGTTCAATCTCTATTGATGGAAATGAGATAGTTGGCAAGACCGTGAATGAATCACTTGAATCAGGTATCGCCTTTGTCCCTGAATCACGTGAACTAGATGGGCTGATTAGCTCCTTTAGTATTGCTGAAAATTTGATCCTTGACACATTCCATAGCGCTCCGATTTCGAAGTCAGGGATATTGGATCTTGAGAGAATTAGGAGCAACGCTGAGGAGTACACAAAGCAGTTCGATGTTCGCCTCCAGAGTATCTCCGATCCGGCTTCATCGCTCTCCGGTGGAAACAAACAGAAAGTTGTGCTGGCCCGCGAATTAACTCGTCCAGTTAAGTTACTGGTCGCCTCTCAGCCAACCCGTGGCCTTGATGTCGGTTCGATTGAATTTGTTCATGAACGGATCCTGGCTGAGCGAGATGCTGGACGGGCAGTCCTCCTATTTAGTAATGAGCTAGATGAAGTTATGGCTCTAGCTGATCGAATTGCTGTTATGTATCACGGAAGCATCATCGATATCGTCGCTCCGAGCGTAACTCGTAATGAGTTAGGACTCTTGATGGCTGGAGTGAAGGGTAAGTCGGCGTGAAAAAGATATTTAACGGCTCAGCACTACTTCCGCTCCTCGCATTTGCACTCGCGATGCTTATCGGCGGCTTATTAATTGCATTCTCAGATGCGAAGGTTCTTGCCCTTCGCTCCGAACCCTGGGAGATGGTCAAAGCTGGCGCTGCCACAGCCTGGAATGCCTATGTCGCGCTCTTTGAGGGAGCTTTCTACGATCCAAACTTGGCTCGCCAAGGTGGTGGCCAAGGTTTTTATCCGATCTCCGAAACCTTAGTTGTTGCTGCACCACTTATTCTTGCTGGCCTATCAGTAGCACTTGCATTCCGTGCCGGACTCTTCAATATCGGAGCCCAGGGCCAATTCATATTTGGTGCAATTGGGGCTTCATATATTGGATTTACTTTTGAATTACCACCGCTACTTCACATCATCGTTGCGATGCTATTTGGTGTATTTATCGCCGGAATCTACGGTGGAATTGTTGGCTTACTCAAAGCAAAGACTGGTGCGCACGAAGTTATTGTCACGATCATGCTTAATTACGTTGCCAGCTATCTCTTGCTCTGGTTGTTGAAGACTCAAGCATTCTTGCGCGAAGGACGAAATGATCCGATTGCCCCAGACATTTTGGAGAGCGCTCGGTTACCGAAAATATTGGGAAGCGAATTCCGAATCAGCGTTGCTATCTTGATCTCACTGCTAGTTGCTTGGTTGATTGCTTTCTTGCTAAACAAAACAACTCTCGGCTTTAGATTCCGCGCTGTTGGGGCAAATGCCACCGCTGCGCGGACCGCCGGTATGTCAGTTGCCTTTGTAACCACATCGGTGATGATTGTTGCCGGCGCCCTAGCAGGACTGGGCGGTGCGCTAAATGTCCTCGGTGGTGAGTATGCACTTACTGTAGGAATCGCAGGATCATTTGGTTTTGATGCAATCACTGTTGCACTTCTTGGGCGCGCAAAGCCGCTCGGAGTCGTTTTATCTGCATTCCTATTTGCATCGCTTCGCGTAGGCGGTCAGATGATGCAAGCAAAGACAGATACCCCACTTGATCTAGTTCTTGTCATTCAGGCGCTCATCATTCTCTTCATTGCGGCTCCTGCGTTAGTGAAGGCGCTCTTTAGATTAAAGAACATCAACTCATCTACCGGCATGGCTGCGAAGGGTTGGAATGGATAATGGCCAAAATCTCTAATCTAACTCCCGCCCAAAGGCGAACCCGACGAGGTATCTACACGCTCGGAATATTCACTCTCTTAGCTAGCTTTCCATTCATTTTCCTTGCTAAAGATTCGGCAGATGTTACCTATGGCTTTGTGCTTCGCGATGAATGGGTATTGATTAATGAATGGATTATTAACTCAAAAACAGCAGCAATCATCTTTATATCTTTAGCAGCGATATCAACAATTGCATCTTATTTATTCTTCTTGAAAGGTAAGAAAGTCGGAACCTTCTCTTTTATCGGAGCTTTCTCGCTACTAATGGCATTTCTCTCTTGGGCAGCAAAAGGGAGCTTCATTCCGCTAACGGGAGTCTTCCAAGGCGCACTCTTACTTGCAGTCCCACTGATATTTGGCGCGATGGCCGGTGTTATCTGTGAGCGCTCTGGTGTTATCAACATTGCAATCGAAGGACAACTTCTAGCCGCTGCCTTTGCCGCGGGTGTCGTAGCGAGCCTTACCCAGAGCACGACTTGGGGGTTAATCGTGGCTCCATTTGCAGGTGCACTTATCTCATTGATTTTGGCAACTTTTGCTATCAAATACCAGATTGATCAAGTCATCCTTGGGTTCGTCATTAATGTTCTGGTTATTGGGCTTACTGGCTTCTTGTATAAGAAGTTGCTGATTCCTTATCAAGATACCTGGAACAGTGGACCGATTCTCTCGCCGATAGAAATCCCATTGCTCTCCAAATTACCAATCATCGGCCCGGTTCTCTTCAAGCAGACCATCATCGTCTACCTGATGTATCTTGCTGTTGGGCTAACCCACTACTACCTATTTAAAACTCGCTGGGGACTTCGTACCCGCGCAGTCGGAGAACATCCAACCGCTGCCGATTCTGTCGGAATTAAAGTCAATGCGCTTCGGTTTAGAAATGTAATCCTCGCCGGAGCTGTGGCGGGACTCGGTGGCGCTTACTTCACGGTGGGCGCGGTGGGAATGTTCGGTAAAGAAATGACTGCCGGTAAGGGCTTTATTGCCCTTGCTGCGCTTATTTTCGGAAGGTGGAGTCCAAAGGGTGCAGTCGCTGCTGCTCTACTATTTGGATTCGCTGACAACCTACAGGTCGTACTATCGATTATCGGAACAGCCATCCCAAGTGAATTCCTTCTTATGGTTCCATACATTGCAACAATCATTGCGGTATCTGGTTTCGTTGGAAAAGTTAGAGCTCCGGCGGCTGATGGAATCCCGTATACGCGCGGAAGTCATTAGCTTAGGAATATCTATGGAGATTGATTGGAAGGCGCTTCAAGTTAAAGCTACGGAAGCGATGAAGAAGTCTTACTCGCCATACTCAAAGTTTCCTGTCGGCGTTGCGGCACTAGTAAGTGATGGCCGCGTCATCAGTGGTTGCAATGTAGAGAATGCAAGTTATGGCCTAACTCTCTGCGCCGAATGCTCGCTCGTTTCTGAGCTGATCATGAGCGGCGGCGGCCGACTTATTGCCGTTGTTTGTGTGGATAAGGATGGAAACTTGCTCTCACCTTGTGGCCGATGCCGCCAACTTCTTTATGAGCATGGCGGAGATTCCTTAGAGCTATTGACCCCAGAAGGGCCGAAAAATATGACTGTGATTCTTCCCTGGGGTTTTGGACCTAAAGATCTGAATTGATGATGGCCGAGTTATTCGCAGCCGTTGAAATCATCTCTGCCAAGCGAGATCGGCAAGAGTTAAGCGATCCCCAAATTGATTGGGTGATTGATGCCTATGTCCGCGGGGTTGTGGCCGATGAACAGATGTCTGCACTTCTCATGGCGATACTTCTAAATGGAATGAACTCCCGTGAGATATCGCGTTGGACCGATGCGATGATTAATAGCGGTGAGCGGATGAATTGGAGCGCCCTTGATAAGCCGACAGTGGATAAACATTCAACAGGTGGCGTTGGCGACAAGATAACTCTTCCCTTAGCACCGCTAGTTGCAGCTTGTGGTGCAGCAGTCCCGCAACTCTCTGGAAGGGGATTGGGACATACCGGTGGCACGTTAGACAAAATGGAATCAATTCCTGGTTGGCGCGCATCATTAACAAATTCGGAAATGTTAAAGGTCTTGCAAGATTGTGGCGCAGTTATCTGTGCTGCCGGAAGCGGACTAGCCCCAGCCGATAAGAAGTTATATGCGCTCCGTGATGTAACTGGCACTGTCCCAGCAATTCCGCTAATTGCTTCCTCAATCATGAGTAAGAAGATTGCAGAAGGAACTAGCGCACTTATCTTGGATGTCAAGACCGGTAATGGCGCATTTATGTCTGATCCGGAGAAAGCGAGAGAGTTAGCTAGCGCTATGGTCGAGTTAGGTAAGCGCGCGGGTGTTACGACTCGAGCGCTTGTTACGGCGATGGATGTCCCACTTGGATTAACTGCAGGAAATGCACTAGAGGTCCGTGAATCAGTTGAGGTTCTTGCCGGCGGCGGTCCAGCTGATGTAGTTGAACTTACTATCCTCCTTGCCCGAGAGATGCTCGATGCTGCTGGAGTAAATGGAAAAGACCCCGAAGTGGCGCTGCAGGATGGAAGCGCTATGGATCATTGGCGCCGGATGGTGAAGTCCCAGGGCGGAGATCCAGATGCTGCACTTCCCATTGCTAGAGAAAAGAAAGTAATAACCGCGCAAAGTGATGGCCTAATCTCAAGTATGAACGCGCTTCAAGTAGGTATCTCAGCTTGGCGTCTTGGCGCAGGTCGAGAGCGACAAGGCGAGAAAGTCCAAGCTGGCGCAGGTATTGAGATTCTTGCAAAACCGGGGGCTCAAGTAAAAAAGGGCGATCCGATATTTACGCTTCACACAGATGATGCTACGAGATTTGAAAGAGCTGAGGCTGCTTTAGATGGAGCTGTGGTTATCGGTACTTCAGTTGCAGAAAGCCTGCCGCTAGTTATTACAAGAATCGTTTAGATACCGATTGGGTGCCAGACTGTCTTATATTCCATAAAACTCAAGATGCGCTTTAATGAGGCATCTTTTTCAAAGCGATAAATACGCTTTAAGTTTTCAGTTCCGGCTTTCTTGATCTCACCATCTAGCTTCTTATCCGCACCTGAGAGATCTATTCCATCTACTTCCATATGGCTAGCTAACCAAGGAATTAGCTCGCTCTTGCTTCCAGTAAGAATATTTACAACGCCGGCCGGGAGGTCGCTAGTGGCCATAACTTCAGCAAGTGATATTGCTGATAAGGGGAGTCGCTCGCTTGCAATTAAGACGGCGGTATTTCCGCTTGTGATGACTGGAGCGAGACCTCTCGTTAACCCCAACAGCGATTCCTTCTCATCGGCAATCACGCCAACGACTCCGAGTGGCTCTGGGATAGTGAAGTTGTAGTACGGACCAGCAATTGGATTTGTGCCACCAGAAGTAGTTGAAATCTTGTCGCTCCATCCGGCGTACCAGACCCATAGATCAATCGAATCTTGAACTTGCTTGCGAGCAACCGAATCAGATACGCCTTCGAGAGCCTTGATCTCAGCAACAAATTGCTCAGTTCTACCTTCAAGCATCTCGGCCATGCGATAAAGGATCTGTCCTCTGTTATATGCAGTCGCATGAGACCAACCTGAAAAAGCCGCTTTTGCTGCGACAACTGCATCGCGAAGATCCTTACGAGAGGCTAGCGCCGGATTGGCTATGAAATTGCCCTTCTTATCCTTCAATTCATAGGAGCGCCCTGATTCACTTCTAGGAAATGCCCCTCCGATATAAAGCTTGTAAGTCTTCATTACATCAATCCGCATTACTTTGCCCCCTTGATGTAGGCCGCCAGACCATGGCGACCACCCTCACGGCCCCAGCCCGATTCCTTATATCCTCCAAATGGGCTAGCTGGATCAAATTTATTAAAGGTGTTAGCCCAGATGACGCCGGCTTTTAACTGTTGCGCAGCCCAGAGAATCTTGGAGCCTTTCTCGGTCCAGATACCAGCAGATAAACCATATGGAGTGTTATTTGCTTTCTCCATCGCTTCTTGTGGGGTACGGAATGTCAGAACAGATAAGACTGGACCAAATATCTCTTCACGTGCAATACGGTGGGCTTGAGTAACACCGGTGAAAATTGTTGGGGGATACCAGAAACCTTTATTGGGTAGAGAACATGGAGCGCTCCAGACATTTGCACCCTCTTTCGTTCCTGATTCAGATAGCTCCTTAATCTTTGATAGCTGAGCGGCTGAGTTAATCGCGCCAAGATCTGTGTTCTTATCGAGCGGATCACCCACTCGAATCTTTGCCATACGTGATTGCAATTTGGTTAAGAAATCATCGACAATACTTTCTTGAAGCAATAAACGTGAACCGGCGCAACAGACATGGCCCTGATTAAAGAAGATTCCATTGATGATTCCCTCTACCGCCTCATCAATCGGGGCATCATCAAAGACAATGTTTGCGCCCTTGCCACCAAGTTCTAGGGTTGCCGGAATACCACGATCTGCAATCGATGAGGCAATTAGCTTTCCAACTTCAGTTGAACCAGTAAATGCGACCTTATCGATATCGCCATGGTTCACAAGTGCGGCACCTGTTGCGCCATCACCAGTAACGACATTTACAACACCAGCAGGTAGCTCAGCCTGCTGGCAAATTTCAGCAAATAGCAGCGCTGTTAGCGGGGTAGTTTCTGCGGGCTTTAGCACGACGGTGTTTCCGGTTGCGAGTGCGGGAGCGACCTTCCAAGCAAGCATGAGTAATGGAAAGTTCCACGGAATTATCTGGGCCACTACACCATAAGGTTTGGGATTATCACCGTAACCAGCGTATTCGAGCTTATCGGCCCAACCAGCGTGATAGAAGAAGTGAGCTGCTGATAACGGAACATCAACATCGCGCGTCTCGCGAATGGGTTTTCCATTATCTAGGGATTCCAAGACTGCAAACTCGCGAGCACGCTCTTGAAGAAGCCGTGCAATCCTAAATAAGTATTTGGCTCGCTCCTTTGGTTTGGTTTTTGACCAGACCTTGTTATAGGCCGCTCGAGCAGCTTTAACAGCTTTATCAACATCAGCCTGGTTACCTTGGGAAACTCTGGCCAGCACCTCTTCAGTAGCTGGATTTATGGAGAAAAATTTCTTCTTCGATTGTGGCGGGACCCATTTACCATTAATGAAAAGTCCATATTCACTATTTAACTTTACGATTGCCCGAGATTCGGGAGCGGGTGCATATTCGAAGATATCAGCGCTCATTATTAATCCACCGTAACATAATTAGCGCTTGAATATCTGCCATTACTTAGCTTCATCCGCTGCATAAGAAGATCATTTAGTAGGGCGCTCGCACCAATTCGAAAGAGTTTGGGGCTCAGCCACTCCGGACCGGTAGTCTCGTTAACTAGAACGAGTTGTTTGATCGCATCCTTTGTAGTTCTAATACCGCCGGCAGGCTTAACGCCGATCTTCTTACCGGTAAGGGCAAAGAAGTCACGGACTGCTTCGAGCATAACCAACACGACCGGCGGGGTAGCGGCTGGCGAAACTTTTCCAGTACTTGTCTTAATGAAGTCAGCTCCAGCGAGCATCGCTAGATAGGAGGCTTTTCGGACATTGTCATAAGTTGCAAGTTCGCCGGTCTCCAAAATCACCTTTAAATGTGCTTTTTCGCCACAAAGAGCTTTGATTTCCCTGATCTCATCAAAGACCAATCCAAACTTTCCAGATAGAAATGCTCCTCGATCAATCACCATATCAATCTCAGATGCTCCAGATTCAATCGCATCGAGCGTATCTCGCAACTTCACTTCCATAGAGGCTCTTCCAGATGGGAATGCAGTAGAGACTGCAGCAACTGGAATTGATTGGCCACCGATCGAATCAAGGTAATTTCGAGCAACCTTCACCATATCGTTGTAGACACAGATTGCACCAACATGGGGCACTGTTAAATCGCGCGGATCTGGTCGAAGCGCCTTGGCGCATAACGATCTAACTTTTCCTGGAGTGTCTGCGCCCTCTAGAGTCGTTAGGTCAACCATGCTAATTGCAAGGTCGATAGCTCTCGCTTTACTTGTTGTTTTAATACTTCTTGTGCCCAACATGGCAGCTCGACCTTCGGCGCCGACTTTATCTACACCCGGCAAGTTATCTAGAAAAGCTCTCAGCGAACTTTCTGAGCCATCAATTAGCTTGTTACCTAATTCGCTCATGTGCTTACGCTACCGCCATAAGGGTACGGAATTCACGCTCGAGCGTATCTAGAATCGGTAGAGATTCTCCCTTTGTCTTAGTAACTGCTTCGATGTAGCACTTCATCTTGGGCTCAGTACCACTTGGGCGGACTATCACTCGATACTTTCCATCAAGCCAGATTCTCACTCCATTAGTCGGCGGAAGACCATCGTTTGGTCTCTCTAAATCATCAAAGGATGTGACCTTAAATCCACCTATCTCGCTCGGAAGGCTCTTTCTTAATTTACCCATTATGGTTTCAATATCTGAAATGCTCTTAGTGCGCACTGAAATCTGTCTGGTCCCATGAAATCCATACTTTTTCCAGATTTCATCTAGGTATTCAGCAATCGTAATTCCTTTGCGCTTCAAATCCGCTGCGAGCTGGGCTATTACGAGAGCAGCGCTGATTCCATCTTTGTCATTTACCGAGTTGGCATCGACGGCATAACCAAGCGCTTCTTCGTAGCCAAAGCGGAGATTTTCGACTTTAGCGAGGTATTTAAAGCCAGTAAGCGTCTCTGTGAACGGAAGGTTATACGCAGCAGCGATTTTCTTGAGAATTGAAGAAGAAACAATCGAATTGGCAAGGACATTGTTGTCGCTAGCTCTCTTACTAGCAAGATATTCACCGAGTAGCGCACCAACTTCATCACCACGAAGCATCCGCCAACCACCATCATCAATTGCAGCCGCACAGCGATCAGCATCTGGGTCATTAGCAATTACTAGGTCTGCACCGACTTCGCGAGCAAGTTTTAATGAGAGATCAATTGCGCCTGGCTCTTCGGGATTGGGAAACGCCACGGTGGGAAAGTCGGGATCTGGTTCAGCTTGTTCGGTGACGAGAATCGGTTGCTCAAAACCAGCGTCTGCAAAAACTTTAAGGAGCGTTTCTTTACCGACTCCGTGCATGGCAGTGTAGACAATCTTCAACTTCTCGGGAGCGTCCGCTAACTTTGATATGGCCTGGACATATTCATTGATTATCTCTTCGCCCAGGATGGTCCAATCAGTGCCGCGTTGAACGGTATTTAATTTTGGAGTCTTGGCGATTTCTGCAGAAATCTCACTATCGGTTGGTGAAATTATTTGGGAGCCTTCATATCTAACTCCCTTTACTGTTCCGCCAAGATAAACTTTGTAACCATTATCTTGAGGTGGGTTGTGACTTGCGGTCACCATAACTCCGACATCGCAACCAAGCTTTCGAACTGCATATGCAAGGACTGGTGTTGGTAGTGGGCGAGGAAGTACGAAAACTTCGAAACCAGCGCCACTCATAATTTCCGCGGTATCACGAGTGAAATCTTCTGAGCCGTAGCGGGCATCTCGTCCAATAACGATTGACTTCAGTGAATTCATTCGCATGAAGCTTGCGATTCCATAGGCAGTTTTCGATACAACGGCGCGATTCATCCGTGATGGCCCAGGTCCTAGCGGCCCACGTATTCCGGCAGTTCCAAACTCAAGAAAGCCCTGGAAACAAGCCTTTATCTCTGCAACTTCACCTGATTCCAACCAGGTTTCGAGAAGGGCCTTAGTCTTCGGATCTGGATCTTCTGCGATCCAGGCCAAGACTTCTCCCTTTAATTCTTCACTTAGTTCATTAGTCATGGCTATGAAACTCTCAATAGATTCTCAAGGAGCTTGCCAACTTTCTCAGCAGAAGCCTTTCCAGCAGCAATTACCTCTTCATGACTTAATTTATTCTTTGACAATCCAGCTGCTGGGTTAGTTACAAGTGAGATGCCAATTACCTCAGCTCCCATCGCA
Organism: Candidatus Nanopelagicaceae bacterium; assembly: GCA_023254845.1. Classification (GTDB taxonomy): domain Bacteria; phylum Actinomycetota; class Actinomycetes; order Nanopelagicales; family Nanopelagicaceae; genus MAG-120802. Next base: position 12,763 of record JALRKE010000002.1, read on the forward strand.
TGTGCAGCAATCGCCTCAGGGACAGTAGACATTCCAACGAGATCTGCGCCCAAGATTCCAATCATTTTAATCTCGGCTGGCGTTTCATAAGTGGGCCCAGGCCAATGTGCATAGACACCTTCGGCAAGCGTTGGATCATAGGACTTGAGTTGTGCTCGAAGTCGAGCGCTATAGAGATCTGTTAAATCTACAAAATTCGCACCTTTTATCGGCGAGATTCCAGTAAGTGAGATGTGATCTCTAATTAAGACTGGTTGGCCGACTGAGTAATTTGGATTTATACCACCACAGGCGTTAGTGAGCACAACGATCTTTGCGCCTGCACTAACTGCAGTTCTAGTGCCATGCACGACTGCATCTATTCCCTTACCTTCATAGAGGTGAGTTCGACCAAAAAAGATAAGAATGTTCTTGTTGTTGATCGTATAAGAAGAGATATGGCCGCCATGTCCCACGACGGTAGATGTGGCAAAGCCAGTTAACTTTGACATTTCAATCATATGAGTCGGCTCGCCAAAGATACTTGCGGCATCGCTCCACCCAGAACCGAGGGTAAAAGACATTTCGTGGCTTGCTTTACCGGTCATCTCTGCAATCTCTTTCGCTGCGCTCTGAGCTGCTGCGAGCGGTTGAGAGATTTGATCTGTCATCTGCCTACCGTATCGCTCGTTCTCTAAGTTCGGCAATGTAATCATCAGGCGCACCAGCTTCGATTGCGGCTGCAATCATGATCTCCAGATAGCGCGTGGATGGCTTTCCTCCTTCAAAGGAGTTCAATACATAGAGATAACAGAGTTGCGTACCCGTCATCGTTTCTACCCTTAGCCGGATTTTTCTATAGAGATCAGTAGTGACACCTTCCCATTCATCCAGCGCCGATTCATCTTGTTTTGTTAAGTCGTAGATGGAAACAAAAACTGAAGCTTCGCGATCTTCTGCGAGCGTTGCCACAGAACCTTCCCAGCCAATTTCTTCACCACCAAAAGTGACGCGCCAGCCGCGAATCCAACCAGTTCCTAAGTGTGGCGAGTGGGGAGCGCGCTGCAACATTTGGCGTGGATCAAGGTTAGATCCGTAGGCAGCGTAGAGAGTCATTACTTTCTCGTCACGAAATCAAACCAGTTATAGCCAAGTGAGGTAATAGCCCGCTTGAGTAAGGGAAGTGATAAACCAATTACATTCGAGGTTTCACCCTCTACTCGGGCGATAAACGGTGCGCTCTTCCCGTCGAGAGTGAATCCACCAGCAACATTTAGTGGTTCGCCAGTGTCAACATATGCCTCAATCTCAGCATCGCTCATATCTGCGAAGTGAACTCTAGTCGCAGCGATATCACTTATCTCTACTTCTCTCGTCGTATCTATGATGCAATGACCGGTATAGAGAACCCCAGAATTTCCACGTAATAACTTAGCGCGCTGGATTGCTCGCTCTCTTGTTAGCGGCTTACCGAGTGATCTACCTTCGAACTCAAAAGTGGAGTCACACCCAATAACTAGAGAGGGATACTTAACTAAATTCTTAACAGTATGCGCCTTGACGATCGCAAGTGCGAGAACTAGTTCACTCGGAGAGAGTGATTCATATGCTGGATCTTCCTCATTGACCCCACTTATCAACACCTCAGGGGTTATTCCGCTGCTCTCAAGAAGGCGGCGCCGAGAGGGCGAGGCAGAAGCGAGAACTATTCGGGGCAACATAGAAGTCGCGATTCTATCTTGAGGTATCTTCATATTATGAGCCATCGAATCAAGGTAGACATAGAGGTAGCGGCATTTATCTCTCGTGCTGCCGAGAGCCTTGGCTTAGAAGTCCACTTGGATACTCAAACTTCTTCGTTACCCAGCTATGAACATTTAGCCATCGTCGCTATAAATTCTGCCAGTACTCAACTAGCAACATATCCCGCAATTAGCGTCGCGAAGTTTTGTAACCGAATTGTCGTAAAACCCACTCAAGCTGACCAAGAGCTTCTAAAGAAGTTACAAATCGTAGTCAACGAGAGAGTCAAGAGTTCTAATCAGAGAGGAGTTGCTACCTATAGGTTCACACTCAATGGCGAATTTATTGAAGTTAGTGAAGTCATTTCTATCGATTCGGTCTGGAGCATGGAATACGCGCATACCTCGGTCTTTGAAAATGCAGTCCGATCGGCGAATCAACTCCCACTTGGAAAGACCGAACTTCTTACCCAAGAGTTTCTAGTGATGAATTTTGATGTGCCACGAAATCTTGGTATGACCGAACCATTTCTTCATCTCTTTGCTCACGATCCGGGATACCGAATAGTGAAAGCTACTAGCCATACTGGGTATGTAGCGCTTCAAGGAGATAGAGATCTATTCGAGAAGGTAAGCCATGCCGTTGATTACCTAGAGGGCGTAATTAACGAGTAGCGCGCCCCAAGCCGCGGAAGTGCCACCCAGCGCTCTCCCAAGCTGCTTTATCTAAGGCGTTACGACCATCGATGATATTTGGTCGGGCCACCAAGCTCTTTATCTTTATCGGATCCAAGGCCCGGAACTCTTTCCATTCCGTGAGGTGTAGAACTATCTCCGCGCCGCTCAAGCATTCTTCAACTGAGTTGGAGTAGTTCAGCGCTGGAAATCGCAATTTGGCATTTGAGTTGGCCTTTGGATCAAATACATAAACGGCTGCGCCAGCAGCTGCTACTTGGGCGGCAATATCTAGCGCAGGTGAGTCTCTAACATCATCGCTATCGGGCTTAAACGCCGCACCTAATACTGCAATCCGCTTTCCTTTTAGATCAGCTCCCAAATCCAACCTGACTAAATCGATCATTCGTTGGCGGGCGCGGAGATTAATAGAGTCAATCTCGCGGAGAAATTCCAGCGATTGCTTAGCTCCCAGCTCTTCGGAGCGAGCCATAAAGGCGCGGATATCTTTAGGAAGACAACCGCCGCCAAATCCAATTCCTGCTTGTAAGAATCTTGAGCCAATTCTTGGGTCATAACCGATTGCTTTTGCAAGCACAGTCACATCTCCGCCAGCTGCCTCACAGATTTCTGCCATCGCATTTATAAATGAAATCTTTGTGGCAAGGAAGGAGTTAGCGGCAACTTTAACCAATTCAGCTGTTGGAAGATCGGCACGGATCCAAGGAACATTATTATCTAGTAACGGTTTATAAGCGCGCTTTAGGATCTCTTCAGCTCTATCTGATGTAACACCAATAACTAAGCGATTCGGGCGAAGGGTGTCTTCAACTGCGAAACCTTCACGGAGGAACTCTGGATTCCATGCCAGCTCTGCCTTCGAACCGAGATCCTTCAATCTCTTAGATAGTCGCTCAGCTGTTCCTACTGGGACCGTTGATTTGCCAACAATTAGCGAGCCAGTTTTTGCATGTGGCGCAATCGCATCAAGTGCAGCATCTACATACTTCATATCTGCCGCTAGGGAGCCTTGTTGTTGCGGAGTACCTACGCAGATGAAGTGGAGATCGCAATCACTTGCTTCGGAGAAATCGGTGGTGAATTTCAGCCTTCCAGAGTTAACTTCAGCGATAAGTAGTTCTTCTAGATCGGGCTCAAAGAATGGAACCTTGCCGACCTTAAGTAGTTCAATTTTCTTTGGATCTACATCTACACCTATTACATCAAAGCCTAGCGAAGCCATCGCAGCGGCGTGGGTGGCGCCCAAATAACCGGTACCAATCACCGATAACTTCATAGCCGAAACTTACTATCCCTTCGATTCATTGCAGGGATTATCTGATGCGGTCTTAGTTCCAAATTTATCCACCAGAGTTGGAGATGCTGAGGGTTCAGGGCGGACCTCATCGATCAGCGCATCATCATTTTTGATTCGTTCAAATAGTTCAGCGGAGAGCTCAGGATCCCAGAGAACAGCCGCAGACACCCCATTCTTGTTGTAGTTGTAATACTTCAAAGGACTTGTGAGAGTTCTGACATTTGAAGCAGAGAGATTTCGTAATTGTTTACCTAGCGTTAAGAGATCACCTTGAGATAGTCCGCTATCAGTAGTAACGCTCGCGAGTGCGGAGTTAATGAAATCAAGTAGCTTGATTGGATTCAGAAGCACTCCAGCGCTGGTTGCCTTTCTTAGCATCGCTCCAGCAAACTCTTGTTGACGTTTCATTCTTCCTAAATCACCTAAGCCATCAAAAGTTCTTGAACGGACGTACTTCAATGAGTCGACTCCATCTAACAGATGCGTTCCAGCAGGAAGCGAGAGGTGGCTCTTGGGATCATTGATATCCCGTTTGGTACAAATCTCAACGCCGCCAAGTGCATCGACCATCCGAACAAATCCTACGAAGTTGATCTCTACATAGTGATCGATACGAAGTCCAGACATATTTTCAAAAGTCTCAATCAAGAGCGAAGCGCCGCCCCAGTTATATGAGGAGTTAATTTTGGAGTAAGTAGCAGGAATTATCTTCCCTGAGGTGAGTGATTTATGTTCGGGGATAAGGGCAAAGGAATCTCTCGGGATAGAGATAATCGCCGCCTTGTCGCGCTTCTTTGAGATATGAACCAAGAGCATCGTGTCGGAGCGTTTTCCAGCGGCTACAGCTGTTGTTCCAACCTTGAGCCTCCTAGTTTCTTCTCGTGATAATCCCTCTCGCGTATCGGAGCCGACAATCAAATAATTGACTGCAGAAGACTCCCTTTTAGGGCGATCCTCTAAACCGGCAAATACATCGAGTTTGGGAATGGCCGCAGTAATCCGTCCCAAGCCCAACCAGGTAATTCCCGATAGCGCGACGATCGATATCGAAAGTATGGTGAAGTATCGAATCGCGCGGGGTGAAGTCACTTGGCAAGAGTAATGAAGCGATAGCGTTTATCCGTTATGAGAGATGAGAAATTCCTGGGTGATAAGTCCCACGGTGGGACAGAGCCACCTGTATCGGTAATCCTCACAGTCGTCAACGAAGCTGCTCACCTTGAAGAATCAATTAGCGCTGTGCTCAACTCGCAATATTCCGGCGGGATTGAGATAGTGATTTCCGTAGGGCCTTCGCGAGATGAAACGAGAGAGATTGCAGATTCACTCGCCCAGCGTGACTCTCGGGTCAAGGTGATTGATAATCCCAGCGGTAGAACTCCTGATGGCTTAAATTCTGCAATCGCAGCAACGAGTAACGAAATCATTGTGAGAATTGATGGCCACTCTTCAATCAGACCAGATTACATTCGCGAGGCAGTTCTCACATTGAGTCAGACTGGCGCAGTCAATGTTGGTGGAGTAATGGCGGCTGAAGGAATAACGCCATTTCAAAGAGCGGTTGCACGAGCAATGCGCTCACCAATAGGCGTTGGCGCATCTAGATTTCATACCGGAGGAAGCGCTGGAAGCGTTGATACAGTTTATCTCGGAGTGTTCAAACGTTCGGCGCTAATTGGCGTTGGTGGTTATGACTCAAGATTTACTAGGGCTCAGGATTGGGAATTGAATTATCGCCTCCGGGAAAGAGGAGGAGTGATCTGGTTCAATCCGAAATTAACGGTTACTTATAGGCCTCGTTCTACCTTTAAGTCGTTGGCAAAACAATATTTTGAGTATGGAAGATGGCGTGCAGCGGTCTCGCGCCATCACAAGGGAACCACTAATTTCAGATACCTCGCTCCTCCGTTAAATATATTTTTTCAAGCACTCTCAATCCTTTTGGGAACGTTCGTAGCGCCAGTATTTTTTATCCCGACATTTTTCTACTTGGGAGCTATCTTGATTTCTTCACTAGTAATTGGAAAGAGCTGGGCAGAAAGAATCAGACTTCCATTTGTTTTGACAATCATGCATTTTTCCTGGGGAATTGGTTTCATCACATCACCACGCACCTTGATTTCCAATTCTTAAAGCGCTAGCTCCGGTACCCTAATAAGTATGAAATGGCGCGCGCTATTGGTGGCAATCTTGCTCACTTCAACTCTCCAGCCACTCTCTCGCGCGACTACAACTATCCCCGCCGAATTTTTATTTCTTGGTTCGGGATACGGACATGGCGTGGGTATGAGCCAGATTGGCGCACGCGGACAAGCGCTGGAGGGCAAGAGCGCAAGAGAGATCTTGAGCCATTACTACCCAGGCACAGAGGTAACTCCTTTTCCGGATAACCATCTCATCAGAGTTAATGTCGCAAACCAAGCGACATCAGCCACGATTAGTATCGAAAAAACCATCGGTGGTTTTACCCTCTACCAAGGAGACGTTCCAGCAACTGAAAATCCTGAGCCATTTGGAAAATACGATGGAACAGTTACTGCAACCTTTACGAATTTTTCTGGCCAAATTGTTCCATTACTAACTTCTCCCACAGCAAAGTTTGCTCCGCTTCCTGGTAACCAGGCTTGGACCATCAGATGGGAACCTAATTCAGTTATTGCTTTCAAAAGCGGCGATAAGAGTGGTAGATATAAATATGGCCAAATGACGTTTAAGAGCGTGACCACCAAGCTGACTTCATATCTAGCGGTCACAACGACATTGCGGTTACATGATGAGTATCTATATGGAATCGGCGAAGTACCCTCATCATGGCCAGCCGCCTCACTTGAGGCGCAAGTTATCGCAGCTCGTACTTATGCTTTAGGAAAAATCAGCCGAATCAGAAGCGAATGCGATTGCAATATCTATAGCACTACCGTCGACCAAAACTTTGTTGGTTTTGCCAAGGAAGATGAAAAGGTAAACCGGATCGACTATGGAATTCTCTGGAAAGAGGCGGTAAATCGTACTTTTGTAGATACCGAGAGCGCACTTGTGATAACACAAGGCGGCATTCCAATAAATGCTTTCTACTTTTCCTCTAGCGGTGGCAAAACCCAGAACATTAAGGATGTCTGGGGATCAGAATTCGCTTATCTGCTTGGCGTACCAGATCCATGGAGCTTGGATCCAAAGATAAATCCGCGTTTCTATATGTGGACCCGCAGCGTTCCACAAGCCATGATGGCCCAGGCATTTAACCTCCCTGATGTCATCGCTTTTACGATTGATTCAATTAGCCAGACAAATAGCGTTATGGCAATCTCAGGTTATTCATCGGAAGGTAAGCGGAGCACACTTACCGGCGAAGTCTTCCGCTCCAGAACAAAACTTCCCTCAACTTGGCTCAGGAGCAATCTCCAAGAAATTACCTACCCAGTCTTCGCGCCAGAATGTAAGCCAAATCCCGTTTATTCAGGAGTTTTCTGTAACGCTTAAATTTAGTTGGAGTGCAGAACGCTATTTAGCCCGCCCCAACTTCCGCTTCGGGCAAGGGCCTCAATAGAACCAGTCTTGGAATTTCTTCGGAATAACAATCCATTTGCTCCCGATAATTCACGAGCCTTAACTTCTTTACCATCAGGCAGCAACACAATCGAACCGGCAGTTAAATAAAGTCCCGCTTCAACAACGCACTCATCTCCGAGAGATATTCCTACTCCTGAATTTGCGCCGAGTAAGGTCTTCTTGCCAATCGAGATTACTTCTTTACCGCCGCCACTTAGCGTGCCCATAATCGAAGCGCCGCCACCAATATCACTTCCATCACCTACAACTACGCCAGCTGAGATTCGCCCCTCGACCATAGATGCGCCAAGCGTGCCAGCATTGAAGTTAACTGTTGTGCCAGCTGCAAGATGAGCACCAAGTCGGACACGGTCTGCATCAGCTATTCGCACGCCTTCTGGGAGTACGTAGTCGACCATTCGTGGAAACTTGTCGACTGAATATATGGTGAATGAACCAAGTTTCTCCTTGAGAAGTTCTCTTACGCTCTCAAAATCAGTTAATTCGCATGGCCCGACCGAAGTCCAAACTACATTATTGAGTATTCCAAAGATGCCATCGAGGACTGCCTCATGCGGCTTGATGGTTCTGTGCGAAAGAAGTGGAGCCGTAGGTAAGCATCTGGAACGTCTTTTGGGGCAATTCCTAAGTCGATTTCTATCGCAATTGGTTCGCGGCGAACGCCCCGAATCTCATCCACCGAGGCAAGGCTCGCTAGATCTGGTGCAGATGAACTACTTAGCTTTCCCAACCCTAGAACTTTGAAATGGGCATCGAGGATCGCGCCACTCTTTGATTTCGAAACCAAGCCGTGGCCGTAAGCGATGGACATGTGCCAAAGGTACCAACGCTCTAGAGTTCGTGGGTGAAGATTGCCGTCTACTGCGCATCATCTACTGCTGTTTCATCAAGCGCGCTAAAGATTGGTTTCAACCTAGGTGAGGAGATTGCTAAAGCTGGTCATCAACTCGTTTGGGGTGGTGGTGCAATCTCTGTGATGGGTGAAGTGGCTAAAGGAGCCCGATCTCAAGGAGGCTACACAATTGGAGTTATTCCAGAGAGGTTGAGCAATATCGAATTTATCGATCGCGATTCCCATGAGATGCATGTTGTCGAAGATATGAGAGCAAGAAAGGGTTTGATCGAGAAATTTTCTGACGGTTTTATCGCACTTCCAGGAGGACTCGGAACTCTAGAAGAACTCTTCGAAATCTGGGTAGGAAGGTACCTAGGGTTTCACGGAAAACCAATCTCAGTTCTTGATCCAGATGGGACTTATGACACGCTAAGAAGTGCGCTCGCAGATTTGACGGAGAAGAATCTGTTGAAGCCAGGACAGCATGAATTAGTCAAGTGGTGCACTAATTCGCTTGAATCAATTAGCCATCTTGAGAGTGAGCATCGTGCTTAAAGATTTTTATGCAGAAGTCACGATTAATGCTCCAGTCAATGAGGTTTGGCGCGCACTAGTGCAATGGGAGAAGCAGGGAGATTGGATGGCGCTGACTCGAGTGAGCGCCTCGGATAAAGGAGCTGATGACTCTGGAATTGGAACCACAATTGAAGCATTTACCGGGATTGGACCCTTCGGAGTACTAGACAAGATGAAAGTCTCTTCCTGGGAACCGCCGCACTTTTGCCGAGTCGAACACTTTGGAAGAGTAATTAAGGGAATAGGCGAATTTCGTTTAGTCGACCTAGGGGACAAGACTAAATTTGATTGGTATGAAGAGATATTGGCTCCGAAGTTGATCCTCGCGCTAATCAAGCCCTTCATTCTCCTCACAGTTAACTTCTCGCTAAGGAAGTTCGCACGAACCTTTGACTAACTCCAAGCAATAAGTAACCGGTAGGCACGAGGCGAGCCTTGTAGCCTTAGCACGTGGCGGAGCAGAAGAAAGAAACTGTTATCGAGCTCATAGCCTCTTTGCCAGTCGAAGAGCGGATTATCTTGCTCCTCTACTTTGGACAGAACCTCTCCACTTCAGAAATCGCCATCAAAATTGGGGTCCCCGAGCGCTCCATATCCGCTGTCCTTGCCTCAGCTCGCGCCCGCCTACGCGAGAAATTCGATTTCCCCTCAACTGACTGAATACGCGATAATTCGCTCCTGAATTAGCAAGATATTCGCATTACGAGTTGATAACGAAAGAGGTCGAAATGGCAGCCATGAAACCCCGCACCGGCGATGGACCTATGGAAGTAACGAAAGAAGCTCGTAGTTTGGTTATGCGGATTCCGCTGGAGGGCGGCGGCCGACTTGTTGTGGAACTCAATCAAGAGGAAGCTCGCAATCTCGCGGATGTCTTGAACACAGCGGTCTCGCTAATAAATAAGAAGTGAATCGACCTATCCCGAAGCTGGGTTCACGGAAGATCGATAGCCCATCGGGAGAGTCGCTAAAAGGAATCACCCATCTTGCGCTACCAGTTAATCCAACGGGCGAGATAGCCATAAGTCAAAAATGGCGAAAATTTGTAGAAAGTGAATTTAATCTAAATCTTCAAGAAGAGATTGATAAGGCCGGTAAATCATTCTCGGCAAAGCTCGGTGAGTTAATCGAGATTCCGCTAAATGAAAGTAAGAAAAAGCTAGCCCGAATTTATCTAATAGGAGTTGGCGAATCTAATTCAAATGATTTACGTAAGGCGGGAACAATTCTTGGTCGAAAAGTTAAGGCGACTACTTCTCACCTCTTGTCGCTCTGCGCTGAGAATTCAAATCAAGCCCTAGTTCATCTAAACGCGTTATCGCTATCTACTTATTCATGGAGCACAAAGGGCGCTGCCGATAAAGAGAAAAAGATTGAAACTCCATCATTTACTATTGCCGGTGACTTTGCTGCGGTAGTGAAGCGGAGTGAGGTTCTTGTTGCTTCGACATGGAAAGCGCGCGACCTCATCCACACCCCTTCAAATATCAAATCTCCAGAATGGATTGCCTCCCAAGCGCGCGCTATTTGTAAGCGCCCCGATCTAAAGATCAAGGAACGCTCTGGTAGGGAACTTGCTGAGTTTGGCGGACTAAGGGCGGTTGGAAATTCGAGCCGAAAGAACCCACCTAGATTCGTTGAACTCTCCTATACGCCGAAAGGTGGAAAGAAATCACCTCACGTAGTGTTAGTTGGAAAAGGAATCACATTTGATACTGGTGGAGTTTCATTAAAGCGACCATACGATCTGATGGCGCCAATGAAGAGCGATATGGCTGGCGCCGCTGCGGTATTGATGACGGTCGCGGCCGCTGCGGATTTAAAGGTAAATGTGAGGGTTACGGGGCTCTTAATGTTGGCGGAGAATGCCCTCTCTGCTACCTCGCAACGTCCGAGTGATGTAATAAAGCATTATGGCGGAACCACGGTTGAAGTATTAAATACTGATGCAGAGGGGCGATTAGTCCTTGCCGATGGCCTCGCCTATGCCGATAAGAATCTAAATCCAGATTACCTAGTCGATATTGCTACGTTGACCGGGGCTGCCACCTTGGGACTTGGTCGCCAATACGGAGCTATGTATACGCGTAATATAAAAGTAGCGGGCGCCTTAAACGAGATCGGCGAATATATAGGCGATCGAATCTGGCATATGCCGCTAATTGATGATTACGGAATCGCCCTAGAAAGCGATATCGCCGATCTAAATCACTTAGGAAATAAGTTTAAATTCCAAGCTGGCTCGGTCACCGCTGCGCTCTTCCTAGAGAGATTTGCTGGAAAGCGTAATTGGATTCACTTAGATATCGCAGGGCCCGCTAGATCTGAGAGTGATGCGGGCGAGAATCCAAAAGGTGGGACGGGTTTTGGCGTTCGGCTCTTAACGCAATGGTTGGCAACACTTTGATATCTGCATTCTCCGAACGAGGCGACATGAGGGCATTCGCCAACAACTACATCCCCGAAACTGAGATTATGCAGCGCGCCCGGCAACGTGGCGTTGAAATCGGAAGCTATGAGACAACTCCTGCCGTTGGCTCACTCCTTCGTTATCTGACGCATTTAGTTGGAGCATCATCAATTGTTGAAGTAGGAACCGGCTCCGGCGTTAGTGGACTTTGGATTATCCCCGCGATGATTGATAAAGGACTCTTCACATCCATCGATGATGAAGTTGAAAATGCCCGCCTTGCCAAACAGGCATTTGATGAAGCAAGTTTCTCAAATTCTCGATATCGCCTGATAACTGGAAATAGCACTGAAATTGTGGGCAAGCTCGCCGATAGCCTCTATGACATCTTTATCCTTAGAAAAAGCCGGGATATCTTTGAAAATGTAGAGAGTGCACATCGTTCGCTACGTCCAGGTGGCGTGCTTGTCATTGATCGCGCTCTAATGGGAGGAAAAGTAGCTGATCCAACCCAGAGGGATGAAGCAACAGTTGCGTTTCGCGATGCGATTAAGGTCATTCGAGAAGCAAGAGAACTTTGGATGCCGATGCTGCTTCCGGTCGGCGATGGCGTTCTAGTTGCCACAAAGATATAGACACTTAGGATTACATCATGTTTGGCGTCGGGATGGGCGAGTTCCTTGGATTGATAGTCCTAGGTCTATTTCTAGTTGGCCCAGATAAGTTGCCATCCGCTGCTAAAGATTTCGCGCGCATGATTCATAAGGTAAGAAATTTCACCTCAGATGCCTCGAAAGAGTTAAAGAAAAATCTCGGACCTGGCTTTGAGGATTTAGATGTAAAGGATCTGACCCCGAAGAATTTGGCAAAGAAAGTACTTGGAGATGCACTCGAAGAAACTAAGCCAGTCATTAACGAAGCGCGGGCACGGAGTAAAGAGCTGAAAGATATCGCCAAGATAGATCCCGATTTACTATGAGTGATTCAATCAAGTCAGCAATCGAGAGTGAGTTAGCAAAGGTCTCTGATCCCGAATTACATCGCCCTATAACTGAGCTAGGTATGGTCGAGCGGATTGAGTTCAACGATGGTCTTGCTGAAGTTTCAATCCTGCTCACTATCACTGGATGTCCGATGCGCGACCGGTTACAGAAAGATGTCTCCGAAGCGACGTTAAAGGTCTCTGAAGTAAAGAACGTTAGAGTCAATTTCGGTGTGATGAATGATGAACAACGTGATCGAGTTAAGAAATTACTTAGGGGTGGTCGAGAGAAATTCATTCCATTTGCCCAACCTGAATCGCTCACTCGAGTTATCGGAGTCTCATCAGGTAAAGGTGGCGTCGGCAAGAGCAGCGTGACGGTGAATCTTGCGGTAGCGCTAGCGCAACGAGGATTTAAAGTCGGTTTACTAGATGCTGATGTTTATGGGCATTCAATCCCAAGAGCCTTAGGTATAGATGGCAAACGACCGACCGCAATCGATCAGACCTTTATTCCACTTGAGGCTTACGGAGTGAAGACGGTCTCGATTGAAATGTTTAAGCCAGATCGAGCTGATCCGGTTGCCTATCGCGGACCGCTACTACATCGCGTGCTAGAACAGCTATTAAGCGATGCATATTGGGGCGATTTAGATTTCCTTCTTCTAGACCTTCCACCGGGAACTGGCGATATCGCCATCTCATTAGGGCAACTAATCCCAGGCTCCGAAATCTTGGTAGTAACAACGCCACAAATCGCAGCCGCAGAGGTTGCCGAGCGAGCTGGTCGGATTGCTCATCAATTGAAGCAACAGATTATTGGCGTAATCGAAAATATGTCGCCTTATATTGAAGCAAGTAGCAATACAAAGGTTGCCCTCTTCGGTGAAGGTGGTGGTGAAGAAACAGCAAAGCGGTTATCTAATTTGGTCGGAGCTGATGTGCCACTTCTTGGAAAGATTCCATTTGATATTGCCCTTAGAGAAGGTGGTGATAGCGGTCAACCAGTCGTAACTGCAAAACCAGATTCACCGGCGGCGCTTGAGTTTGAGAGCGTTATCGATCAGCTCACACTTCGAAAGAAGTCGCTACTTGGAGTTCGACTCGGGCTTAGTACCTAAGCCTTCTTGCAGTTTCTTAATCTCTTCAACTAAATCCTTACGCATCGCAGCCAATTCCCTGACCATATATTCGGTTACAGCAAGGTTCCGCTCATCTCTGCTGCGATCCTCCTGTGAGGTAACGCGATCGCGGTCCGCTTGGCGATTCTGGGCAAGCAGGATTAGCGGCGCTGCATATGAAGCTTGAAGTGATAGCAGAAGCGTTAGAAATATAAATGGAAACTCATCAAATCGATATTCTCGCGGGCCAAATCCATTCCAGAGCATCCAGGCAAGGACAAAGATCGTCATGTATACGAGGAAACGTGCGGTGCCAATGAATCTGGCAAAACGCTCAGAGAGCCGCCCCAAAGTCTCTGGATCATAGTTAGGACGGATTGATCGTTTAGATTCACGTGGAATCGAGAGCCTTGATTTCTCTTTCATCGGTGAACCTCCTCATCTCTATTACGCCAATTCTCCGGTAGCAAGTGATCAAGAACGTCATCTACAGTGACAGCGCCTAATAGGCGGTTATGTTCATCAACGACAGGAAGTGCAATCAAGTTGTAATTGGCTAGATTCTTTACGACTTCATTTAATCCAGTTTCTGGCGACACAGCCGTCTCGGTTGCATCGACTATTAGACCAAGGTTTAGAGCAGGTGGTTCCCGGAGCAATTGTTGAAGGTGAACTACACCGATGAGTCTTCCAGTTGGAGTCTCAAGTGGCGCTCTACATACAAAGACTTGTGATGCTAGAGCCGGTGCAAGTTCTTTGCGACGAATAGCGGCGAGTGCATCAGCCACGGTGGAGTCAATATCAAGAATTACTGGATCGGTTGTCATCATTCCACCAGCAGAGTAATCCTCATACTTCATTAAACGACGAACATCTTCGGCATCATCCATCAAACTTAAAAGTTCTTCAGCGGTCTCAGGTTCAACCTCTTTAAGAACATCCGCGGCATCATCTGGAGCCATCTCACCTAAGACATCGGCGATCCGATCCTCTTCAAGATTTGTAACTAGCGCAACGCGATCCTTGTCATCCATTTCTTCTAATACATCAGCGAGCTTCTCATCATCTAAGCCCTTTACCAATTCAGCACGTTCCTCAATCTCTAAGTCTCGAAGCGTTTCAACAACTTCTTGGGCGCTCATCAAACCTACATCTTCGTTATCAGGGCTTCCTTGTGGTGCGCTCAATCTCGATTCATACTCAATTTCGCTCCAGGCAAGAGTAGTTGCAGTGTTTCGTCGTAAGCCTCGCTCCCGCCGCTTTATATGCGCAAATGTTAAACGCCAATCTTTTGATTCCGTCAGTTCGATACCTAAATCTTCAACTATTCCGAAGTCAGCGCTTCCGCGAAGCGCAACCTCGCGATCTAGTAGTTCTTCAAGGAGCGCGACTTCGCCATGACGTGGCTGGTAGCGACGGATATTGATCGAACCAGTTACAAATAAACCACCATCTTCAATCGAAGTGACGCGCGTAGCAGGAATGAAGATTCGGCGTCGCTGTGGAATTTCGACTATGAAACCAAGTATTCGAGGGTTTGTGCTCGATCCAGGATTAGCCGCTACGGCATCTCGAATTTTTCCTACTCGATCTCCATTTGGATCAAAAACTGGAGTACCAGCAAGCTTGGCAAGAAATATCAATTTGATCTGTTCTTTTAGCATGAGGCACCTCCAATCAAAAGCTATGGGAAATGCTATCTGATAGTACGGTTGAGGCGTGCGCGACCGAGATCACTCCAAACTCCCAACAGGAAGAGAGATCGGTCTTCTTACATTGGTGATTATCGGTATAGGTACATCAGGTCCTGTAATTGCACTTAGCACGATGCCGATACTTGCTCTTATCTTCTGGAGAAATCTTGGTGGATTTTTCTTGGTTCTACCGTGGGCATTCCGTGACTTAGATTTGAAACGAGCTGAGGTAAGGATAGGAATTAAGTTCTCGTTTCTCTCCGGAATAGCGCTCGCCCTTCATTTCATTGGATTCTTCATTGCGATGCGTTATACATCAGTAGCGGTGGGAACTGCACTTACTGCGCTACAGCCGATATTCGCTGCCTATTTTGTGAAACGTCTAGGTGGAAGGATCCCCAAGCGCGCTTGGACCGGAATGTCGATTGCCTTTGTTGGAGTGGTAATCATTACTGGGGTGGATCTAACTATTTCAAGGCGAGCGTTTTTAGGCGATCTTGCAGCGATTGCCTGCGCTGCCCTTGCAGCTATGTATGTAGTTCTTGGCGCTCGCGCTAGAGAATCGGTCTCAACCGCTACCTATACATCAATCGCTTACCTCACCTGCTCGCTAATCTCACTTGGTTTCGCGCTCGCGGTCGGCACCGAGTTAGTTGATTTTGAAGCTAGAGAGTGGTTACTTTTAATTGCGCTAATTGCTGGTGCACAAATTCTCGGACATACTATTTTGAATTTCACATTAAAGAGCCTCTCACCTGCAATCGCATCGCTAGTTGTCTTCTTTGAAGTTCCAGTTAGCGCGATTCTTGCTTTTTGGTGGTTAAGTCAACTTCCACCACTAGGAACCGTTCCTGGTTTGATTCTCATTCTTGTCGGATGCCGCGTCTTTCTCCGGTAATCTTCTCTAGTGTTAATTGATCTACATACCCACTCCAATGCAAGCGATGGGACTGATTCACCTAGTGAATTGATTGATAAGGCCATCTCTAAGGGCCTTGATCTCATCGCACTTACCGATCACGACACGGTAGGTGGTTGGGATGAGGCAACCACGGCGCTGAAGAAGCATGAGTCAAACTCAAAGTTAGAGCTAGTACTTGGTTCGGAAGTTTCATGCCAAGGCGAAGATGGCACGAGCATTCACATGCTTGGACTCCTCTTCGACCCGAACTACACACCGCTGATTTCTGAGTTTGAGAAGACCCGCGAGAATCGAGTTACCCGTATGTCTCGCATAATCTCAAGGCTGAACGAGGCTGGCATAGAGATAACAATTGAAGAGGTAAATGCCCAAAAGCGCGGCGATGCAACGTTGGGTCGACCACATTTAGCTGATGCTCTTGTTGCACGAGGTCATGTCGCTAGCCGAGAAGAGGCATTTAATATATTTCTACATAATGGTTCAAAGTTTTACATCAATCACTATTCACCATCACCTGAAGTGGCAATACGTCTAATCAAAGAAGCGGGAGGGGTTGCGGTCATTGCCCATCCTCTTGCCTCACGGAGCGGAAGAAAGATTGACCTGGAGACCTTAAACCAATTGATTAAAGCTGGTTTGGATGGAATCGAAGTAGATCATAGAGATCACAATGAGATGGAGCGTTCTGAGTTGATGCGACTGGCTATTGAGCATGATTTGGTAGTCACCGGATCTAGCGACTATCACGGCACAGGAAAGATGAATCAACTAGCCGAGTTCACGACCCATCCAGAACAATGGGAGCGGTTAGAAGCAAAAGCCAAAGTTAGGAGAGTGGTCTCACGATGAATGAGTTAACAGCGCTCACCTTTGGGCTACAGGCATTTGTAACGCTTCTTGTGATCCTTGATCCACCTGGCGCCGCGCCACTTTTCCTATCGTTAGTTGGTGGACGAGATCGCCGGGAACAAGTTCGAATGGCCTGGCTTGCTGCCGCTACTTCACTTCTGATAATCACAATCTTCGCGATTTTCGGACAGTTCATTGTTGATTACCTAGAGATCTCTATCTCAGCTCTGCAAGGCGCTGGTGGACTCTTATTGCTATTGATTTCACTTGATCTTCTAAAGGGAATCGAGAATGACCCAACAAAGAGCGGTGAGAAAAATGTTGCGCTGGTTCCACTAGGCACTCCGCTTCTTGCCGGACCGGGCGCGATTGTGACGATTATGCTCTTCGCTTCTAGAGTCGAAGGTACTGAAACCGGAATTGGTCTAGCAGGAGCGGTAATCGGTGCTCATATTGTTATCGGCTTAACCCTTATGTTCGCGACTGGAATCATCTCGGTAATTAAGGAGACTGGTGTAGCGCTCCTTGCAAAGGTCGCTGGATTATTAACTGCCGCAATCGCATTTGAGATGGTTATGACTGGAATAAAAGGCCTTCTCTAATGGATGGATTCTTCTCCCCAAATAGCGTTACTTGGAAGATCCACTCTGATCCATCGATGCTAATCGGCGGCATTCGGGCGCTCTTGGAACAGGCGCTCCATCCCGGAGCGATGTCGGGCGTAGCTGCGCACTCCAACTTCCGCGAAGATGCTTGGGGAAGGCTGCAGCGCACTGGAGATTATGTAGGAACGCTCACTTTTGGCACTAAAGAAGAAGCGGAGAAGTTGGCTGCTCGGGTTAGATCAATCCATAAAAAGTTGAAGTTGGATGACCCGCATCTACTCTTATGGGTTCATATGGCGATGGTCGATGCGTTTTTAGATACCGCACTTCGCTCCGGTTTGAAATTATCCGATACCGAGATTAATCAATATATAGCGGAGATGGTCAAGTTTGCTGAGCTGGTTGGAATTGATGCCACAAGTACTCCGAAGAGTAAGAGCGAACTGGAAAATTACTTTGATGAGATTCAACCAGAACTTTTTGCAAGCGATGATGCCAAACGCGCAGCTCTCTTCATCGCACTGCCACCTTTGCCACCACTACTTCGATTTGGAACGCCTATTGCTCCACTCTGGGGCGGAGTTGCATCACTTGCAGCCGCCTCTCTACCTAGATGGGCGCGCCGGCTCTATGGCTGGCCAACTCTTCCTGGTCAATCCAGCGCAACTGATATCGCGCTGCGCACTACTAGAACGGCGCTCTCTGCGCTACCAAGTTGGTTTCGCGAGAGTCCACAGCTAAGAAGTGCAAAAGAGCGGATAAAGAAGGCATCATGAAGATTGCGCTGATTGCAAATTTGGCCGGCGGAGTGGGAAGAACCTCAATAACTCACTGCCTAGCTACAGCGATAGCGGAATATGGAAAGCAAGCCCTAGCAATCGATTGTGATCCCTCTGCAACGCTTACATTTCTATGCGGAGTTGAGAATCCTCGCTTCTCAACTCGTGAGTTATTTGATGGGGAACAGAAGCTTGAGAATATTGCGGTGAAGAGTGGAGAGCGCTTTTCACTAATCCCAGGAGCAAGTCGATTGCTCTACACAGAATTTCGCCACCTCAAGAATTTAAGGGCTGAATTAAATGACTTTGATTTCGTATTGATTGACTCGCCCGGCGGTCCAAGCACGCTTATTGCACCGTTAATCGAATTGGCAGATGAAGTCATCATCCCGGTAGATGGCAGCATTCATTCAGTTCGTGGTGCACTAAATCTCTTGGACTTCATTAGGAGGAGCCCAAATAAGCCACAAGTACGCGCACTTGAGAATCGAGCACGTACTTGGGATCTTGAGCTAAAGGCGAATTTCACCGCTGATTTCAAATTATTTGAGATTGCTATAAGCAATGACAACGCATTAAGTGAGGCGCAACTATCAACCCGATCGGTGCTTTCGGAGGCTCCGCACTCCCAGATATCTTCAGATTTCCGAGAGTTGGCCTACTTACTTCTTGAAGAAGTGGGAGCGCTATAAATCTTTATAGGCCGGCAAAACCCACGCGGCGCTCTGCGCTATCGCCGACTTCAACTGAACTAATTTTTACAGATGGAATTAAGAAGTTCCGGCCACGCACATCAGATAAAACCAGGGGTTCATTAGAAGAGAGCGCTTTCTTTACCAGCGCGAGTACTTCTTCGCGATCTAGGGCTACCTCAATTGTTAACTCGCGTGCCTGATCTGAGACTGAGATTCTTACTTCGCTCTTGGCGCTATCGCTCTTGCTGCTCTTCTTAGTTGTCATGGCGCAATTTTATTGAAAGAGCCTTAACTGTCATTTTCTAGCTATTTTGTGAGCGGGAAGCCAGAAATGCCGCGCCACATCAAACTTGTCACCAGTGCGCTCGCCCCGGAACGGTCTATCTTTCCGCCCTTTTCTAACCAATGACGGGCGGAGATCTGGGCGCAGCCAATCAACCCAATCGCAAGAATCATCGATTCATCTTTAGGTAGGCCGGTATCTGCAGAAATGACAGCGCTTACTGCGACGGCACAGTCATATGTCATCCGTTCAAGTCGCTCTCGAACTTGTGGCTCAACGCTCATATCGCTCTCAAAGAGCAATCGGAAAGCCTCGCCTTCCCCTTCTATAAAGCCAAAGTAAGCATCGATCGTTGCCTTGACGCGGCTTCGATTATCACGCGTTGAGGCAATCGCTTTCTGGATCGCAAAGACCAATGAATCGATATGAAGGTCTAGAACTGCGAGATATAGATCTAATTTAGAAGGAAAATGTTGATATAGAACGGGTTTACTAACACTTGCGCGTTCAGCGATTTCATCCATAGAGGCGGCGTGATAACCAGAAGAAGTGAAGATCTCTAGAGCTGCAACCAAAAGTTGTGCCCGGCGTTCATCACGGGGAAGGCGAGACTTCGGTTCGCCCTTTATTTCTGTGCCACTCATCACGCCCATAGTAGAGCCTCGCTACCAATATCACTAGCGGTACGCTTATCCGTAGATTATGAATAATTTAGCCAAGCCACGCTTACTTCTGGTTCACGCCCATCCTGATGATGAGTCGATAAATAATGGCGCAACTATGGCTGCCTACGTTGCTCGTGGGGCTCATGTAACGCTGGTTACCTGTACAAGAGGTGAAGAGGGTGAGATTCTCGTTCCAGAATTAGCTCACCTAGCTAGTGATAAAGAAGATGGACTTGGCTCTCATCGCGAGATAGAACTTGCTGATGCGATGAAAGAGTTGGGGGTTAGCGATTTTCGATTTCTAGGGGCTCCCAGAAAGCTTTATCGCGACAGCGGAATGATGGGCACGCCCCAAAATGAACGAAGTGATGTCTTTTGGCGGGCTGACCTAGACCAAGCTGCAAGAGATCTTGAGAAGATTATCGTGGAAGTAAAACCGCATGTGCTAATTACTTATGATGAAAATGGCGGTTATGGCCACCCAGATCACATCCAAGCTCATCGAGTAGCGATGCGAGCTGCTGAATTTGCGAAGAAGAGCGGTTGGGAGATACAAAAAATCTACTGGAACACGATTCCGGTATCTGTGATTGAAGAGGGTATAAAAGCTATGCAAGGAACCGGAGTCGATTTCTTCGGCGTTGAAAAAGCTGAAGATTTCCCCTTTGCCGCCCCCGATCACTTAGTCACCACAGTTTTTAATGGTGATGAATTCGTCGCCAAGAAGATGGCGGCTATGAAAGCCCACCCCACTCAAATCGCAGTAGATGGCCCATTCTTCGCACTCTCAGACAATCTCGGATTTAAAGTCTGGGGAAGAGAGTTCTACCGTTTAGTTCATGGCTCAAAGAGCGCGCCATTTGATGAATCGGGTAGAGAGCTAGATCTATTTGCCGGAGTGGAACTTCGATGATCCGTTCAATATTTTCGATTCTCTTTGGCGCCGGGGTAGGTGTATCTGGAGTTTTTCTTCATAACAGCTATCGACCATTTGGACTTATAGTCTCACTAACTGCGCTCTTGTTAGGTGCTTATCTAGTACGAGAGATGTATCGATCCCGATTGAATTCCTGGCTCTTTCTTACGGGTTGGGTATTTGTGATCATTCGCGCTTCATCAATCGGTAACGGTGGCGAGATTCTCATCGAAGCGAATCTCTTCGGAAATCTCTTAGTGCTTCTTGGAGCTGCGCTACTAATTGGTTTTACGCTCCGCTTTAGAAAAATTAATTGATTTTCCAACTCCACTCTTGACCTTCGGAGGTATCTCGAACCTCTATTCCAAGAAGCGCTAATTCATCTCTCATTTGATCACTTAACTTGAAATCTCGATTAGTTCTAGCGGCTTTACGTTTCGCAAGGAGGGCTTCTGCTTCACTTGTAAGGTGCTTCGCCTCCCGCTGCTTTAGAAGATCTAATCCGAACAACGGATCTAGCGCCTCAAAGAGCGCAAGTTTCTCACCATCTTCAAGATCACCACGCTCTATTCCTCGCAATGAAATCATCGCCCGCGGCGTATCGAGGTCGTTGTTAAATGCCGATGCGATCTCCGCTACCAATTGGCTGACTTTCTCACTTAAATTTACATGGCTCTTTAACCAGCTTTGATAAGCTTTACGCCAACGCTCAAGCGTTAAATGAGCTGCTTGGATTGAATTCCAAGATAGATCCATCTGACTTCGATATCGATTCTCCATGAAGCAGAATCGAATGGCGAGTGGATCAATTCCCCGTGCAGCCACATCACTTACCAAAACCACATTCCCTGCGCTCTTTGACATCTTCCTTCCCTCAAAGAGAAGGTGTTCACCATGAAGCCAGAGCGAGACCGCTTCACCGCCTCCTTGGATTAGAGAGTTTGATTGAGCTCGCTCATCTTCGTGGTGCGGAAAACGGAGATCTATCCCGCCGATATGAAGATCAACTTTTCCATCAAGATACTTAAGAGACATAGCCGAACATTCGATATGCCAACCTGGAAATCCTCGACCCCATGGCGTATCCCAGATCATCTCGCTACGTGAACCAGCAGCCTTCCAAAGCGCCCAATCGGCATGAAAGCGTTTTGCGCCTCCCTCGGTGAATTCATAACGATGTCCGGGCTTCAGCGCATCGAGTCGGTTACCGCTAAGTGCCCCATAACTTGGAAAGCGTGTGGCATCGAAATAGACCGAGCCATCTTCTCCTTGATAGGCAAGTTCGCCAGCGATTAATTTAGATATTGAATCAATCATCAAGTCGATACATTCGCTTGCTCTTGGATATGCATCAGCAGCTCTGATATTTAACGCGCGGCAATCTTGATGAAATCGGGCTTCGTACTCTCGCGCCACCGAATATGGGTCCTTCTTCTCCAATTTGGATTGGGCGATGATTTTGTCCTCTTCAAAATCCTCACTCATATGTCCCACGTCAGTGATGTTCTGAACTAACTGTGTTTTAACCCCCGCGAAAGCCAGGGCTCGTTGGACTAGGTCGGCCAGCAGAAAGGTTCGGAGATTTCCGACATGTGCGTCTCGATAGACGGTTGGACCGCAGCAATAGATTCGTACAAACTCACCATTGCTTGCCGAAACCGCGCTTATCTCGCGAGAGAGGGTGTCGTAAATCTTGAGTACTTCGGGCTTTAGAACTGCCGCATCACTCCCAGCGCGCTTCATACCTCTCAATTATGTACGATTAAGCGCCTAAGTAGGTTCTTTTCTCCTTTAAAAGAACTTTAAAAGTAGTGGTAAGGAGTCTCTCGTGACATATGTGATCGCGCTTCCTTGCGTGGATGTTAAAGATAAGTCCTGTATCGAAGAGTGCCCAGTCGATTGCATCTACGAGGGTGATCGGATGCTCTACATCCAACCTGATGAGTGCGTTGACTGTGGCGCCTGCGAACCGGTCTGCCCAGTCGAAGCGATCTATTACGAAGATGACGTCCCATCCCAATGGAATGAATTTAAAGAAGTTAACTCCGGGTTCTTCGATGAACTTGGCTCCCCAGGCGGCGCCAGCAAAGTAGGAGCGACTGGTAAGGATCATCCAAAGCTGCTGCAAATCGAGAAGAAACCCGCAGAATAAGGACTTCTTGAAACTCCCGGATTTTCCTTGGGACGCCCTGGCTCCATATGGGCAAAAAGCTCGCGCTCACCCAGAAGGTGGAATCGATCTCTCTCAAGGTACCCCAGTTGATCCAACTCCTGATTTCATCCAAGAAGTATTAAGAGCAAGCGCCAACTCGCCCAGTTATCCCGTAACCACCGGCAGTAAAGAGCTCCGTGAATCTATGGAGCGCTATGGACGAGAGATATTGGGAGCATCAGGAGACTTTGATGTACTTCCCACAATTGGCTCGAAGGAGATGGTTGCGCTACTTCCATTTCTCTTAGAGGCAAAGCGAGTCTTGATTCCAAGGGTCGCTTATCCCACTTACAAAGTGGGTGGCCTGCTAAATCACGCCGAAGTAATCGAAGTAGATATAGATCCAAGTAATTGGCCAACAGAAGGCGTCGATCTAGTCTGGCTAAATTCGCCCTCAAATCCAACTGGGCGGGTACATAGCGATAGTGAGATTGAATCAGTTCTTGCTTGGTCTAGAGGTAACTCAATTCCAGTTGCAAGTGATGAGTGCTATCTGCCCTTTCCGGATTCCAAGAAAGCAAGGTCAATTCTTGATCTTGCAGAAGGCGACAACACCGGACTCCTTGCGCTTCACTCACTCTCTAAACGGAGCAATCTCGCTGGTTATCGTGCGGCATTTGCAATTGGAGATAGCTCGCTAATCAGGAAGTTACTAGAAATTCGAAAGCACATGGGCATGATGGTTCCGCTCCCAGTTCAACGAGCCATGGCGGTTGCCCTCGGTGATGAGCAACATGTCGCGCAACAGGCTGAGCGATATCGCGCTCGAAGGAGGAAGCTGGCCAGCGCCCTAGTTGAGATTGGCTATCAAATTGACCACTCTGAAGCGGGCCTTTATATCTGGTGCACTAATGGTAGAAAAGATTGGGATTGTGTTGCCTGGTTTGCCGATCGGGGAGTAATAGTCACTCCGGGAAGCTTTTATGGCGATTCTGGGAACCAACATATTCGAATCGCACTAACCGCAACAGATGAAAATATCGAGGATGTGGCTATGAGGATTAAGAGTTAATGGGCTCGATAAATAAGGCGATTCTCTTAGTGGGTGGCAAAGGAACTCGATTAATGCCGCTTACCACTAACACTCCAAAGCCGATGTTGAAGATTGCTGGCGCACCAGTCACGGAGCATCAGATCATTAAGGCGCGCGAATCTGGAATCACCGAGATTGTCCTTGCCACTTCTTATCTTGCTGATGTCTTCGAACCGTATTTTGGCGATGGTTCACGTTTTGGAATCAATATCAAATACGCCTATGAAACGCAGCCCCTCGGAACGGGTGGAGCTATCGCAAATGCGGCTCAACAACTAGAGCTAGGTGCAAACGAAGCTCTCTTCATCTTCAACGGCGATGTCTTAAGTTCGCATGACCTAGCCGCACAGGCAAAGTTACATATAAATTCGAATGCCGCAGTGACTTTGCATTTAGTAGAAGTCCCAGATGCCAGGGCATATGGATGCGTTCCAATTAGCGCTGATTCCAAAGTCCTACAGTTCCTCGAGAAAATGGATAACCCCATCGCAAAAACAATAAATGCTGGTTGCTACATTTTCTCTAGCCGAGCGCTCAAAGAGATTCCAAAGGGCTCTGTAGTAAGCGTTGAGCGAGAGACCTTTCCGTCGCTTCTTGACTCAGGTCAAAGTATCTTTGGATATGTTGATGGTGGATATTGGATCGATATGGGAACTCCTGAATCGATGATTCGAGCCTCGCGGGATCTGATCTCAAATCCTGCGCTCTCAAAGGCAACCCCGGAGGTGATAAATAACACCCTAGTTATGAGAGAGGTTCGACTTCACCCGAGTTCAAAGGTGGGTGCAGGTTCCTATTTAGAATCTGGAGTTGTAATCGAGGCCAATTCAATTGTGAATGGCTCCATTATTGGCGAAAAAGCTCATATAGAGAGCGATGTTTTGATTGAAAATAGCTACATTGCACCGGGTTCTCGAGTCATAGGTGGTTCAAAACTAAGGGGAGAAATCTTCGGATTTTGAGTTTCTTTCGACCTTCCTAACTTGACTCGGGCGACTTACAAGCGTGTAATTCTCCTCATTGAGCCGGCCTTGGGGTCGGCCACCGTCGTAGGAGTTCAGCTGATGACTGATGCTCGTCGTATAGAGCAGAACTACAACCCCGGTCCATCTATCCAATTAGGCAATGGCGAAGTCGTCGAGCTTTCTTGGCAGGAGCGCGCACTCTGCGCTCAGACCGATCCAGAAGCATTCTTTCCTGAGAAGGGTGGCTCAACCCGAGAGGCAAAGCGGGTCTGCTTATCCTGCGAAGTGCGCCAAGAATGTCTGGAATACGCTCTCGCCCATGATGAAAGATTTGGAATCTGGGGCGGACTCTCAGAGCGTGAACGCCGTCGCTTGAAGCGCCGACCTGCGTAATCTCTTTCCTTATCTTCTAACTTAACCAAGGCGGTGAGATGCCGACTTCTATCTCAAACTCCTTAAGGTCACGCCATCATGTGACTGCGATCTTGGTTGCCCATAATGGCGCAACTTGGTTACCGGAAGTAGTTGCATCGCTGACAAAACAGCGCCATGAGATAGATCAAGTAATTGCAGTTGATACCGGATCAAGTGATGACTCGGCGCGGTTACTAAAGAACGCTGGAATTTCAATGTTAAGCGCGCCACGTGAGACGGGATTTGGCGCTGCTGTTGAAATTGCACTTGCAAGTTCAAAATTAAGGCGCGCTACTGAAGGTGTGACCGAATGGATCTGGTTGATTCATGATGATTGTGCACCACAAGCAGAAGCGCTCCGTGAATTGTTATTGGCAATTGATGAGAAACCGAATGTTGCTCTTGTCGGTCCCAAGTTACGCGGTTGGTATGACCGAAACCATTTGTTGGAAGTGGGAGTGAGTATCGCGGGAAATGGCGCCCGGTGGACTGGCTTGGAATACCGCGAACAGGATCAAGGACAACATGACGGAATCGCGGAAGTCTTATCGGTAAGTACTGCTGGCGCGCTAATCCGTCGTGATGTTTTTGAAGAGATCGGCGGATTTGATAAGGAGCTATCACTTTTCCGAGATGATGTAGATCTCGGTTGGCGAATCCATACTGCGGGACATTCTGCGCTAGTCGTCCCCGCTGCGATTGCATTCCATGCTGAAGCGGCCGCTAACGAACGGCGCGAGATTGATGTCACCGATGCATTTCTTCATCGTCCACTTCTTCTTGATCGTCGCCATGCTGCATACGTACTTCTAGCTAACTCAACTTTTTGGTTGTTACCAATCATCTCACTACAACTTTTGAGTTCGGCGATATTGCGTTCGATTGGATATCTGTTAGCGAAACTTCCCGGCTATGCCCTAGATGAATTGGCGGCGGTCGCGCTAGTAATTCTCCAACCGCAAGATCTAATTCGCGCAAGGCGAGCCCGCAAGTCGACGCGGCTCGTATCATCTCGAGTTGTTGCGCGCTTCGTGCCGCCAAGAGGACCCCAAATTGCGCTAACCATTGAAAAGACTAGAGATGCGCTCCTTCGGACTTGGCGTGCCACCTCGCTCACTAAGAAAGAAGAGAGCCTCCAAACTTCTTCGATTGACTTTAACGATGAGGCGGCCGAAAACGCTGATATCGAACTCGTTAGGGGGCCCTCAATCTTTACTGGGATTAAGTCACGCCCAGTCCTTAACTCATTCATGGCCGTATTCGCAATCTCACTGATTGCATTTAGAGGGAGATATGCGGACTTAGTGGGTGGTGCAATGCCGCTTACTCCTGCTAGTGGATTGGACCTACTCCGCCAATATGTTGACTCATGGCACATCGTCGGCCTTGGTTCGAGTGTGAATATGCCGCCCTGGATTGCAATCCTTGGGACAGCAACGCTGATAACTGGATTTAACGCCAAACTCTTTATCTCGATTCTCTTTGTCTTAGCAGTGCCGCTCGCATTTATTGGCGCTTATTTGCTGGCCAAAAAATTTACCGACCTGCCCTACCTCGCCCTTGGGGCTGCGCTGCTTTACTCATTTGCTCCATTTGGATTGACTGCACTTAATGCCGGAAGGCTAGCTACCGTCGTTCTATTTGTTCTTGGTCCATGGTTGGTTCGAGCTCTCCTAGATCTTGAGATTCTTGAATCGCTAACTTGGAGAAAAGTCTGGTGGTTAACGATTCTGTTGACTATCGTCTTTGCATTTTCGCCATTAACTTTCGGAGCAATCGTAATCTGGCAGTTCTTATTGGTGGTACTTGATGTCTTTGCTTTCAATGCTAAACCAAGTCGATTGAGTAAAGAGGATTTTGATTCGAGGAACGTCCGACGTATTGCAATCGTTGCTACTCCAATTATTGTTACAGCGCCCTGGTCCCTTGAACTCATGCTTCATCCATCAAGAATTCTGCTTGATCCCGGCCTGCCGCTGCCTGGCGGTGATGTGCTCTCGATAATTCTTACAAATCCCGGTGGCCTCGGCGCTCCTCCGAGTTGGATAGTTCCATCAGCCCTATTCATCTCTGTTATTGCTCTATTTGTGCGTGAAACCGCTCGACTAGGTGAGGTCGCGCTCTTCTTCATTGGCTTGGCGGCAATCTTTGGCTCTCGTCAAGTAGCTGGCCATGGCCAAAACATCCCAGAGCCGTTATGGGTTGGAAGTCTTTTAGTAGTCCCGATCTTGGCAGCAGTTCTAGCCGGTGTAGTCATGGTTGATCAATATGTACCAAAGATCTCAGAGAGCGCTATTGATTACCGACATCTGCTCTTGGGAAGCACCTCGCTACTTTCGATTCTTTCCTTGCTCGCTTCGATGGCCTGGTGGGTAGGAGGCGCCGCCACAGCGCCGCTACAAACCAAAGAGAGATCTGCGCTGCCGGCTTTCTTGAGCGTAGCAGCCCAGACCGATGAACGATTTAAAACCCTAGTCATAAATAGCAGCATAACTGAAACGAAATTCTTCATTGCGCGCGAGCGCGATCTTCAATTAGGTGAACCTGATATAACGACCGGGCTATCACAAGTGGTGAACAAGGCGATTATTAATCTTGTTACTGGATCTGGAATTGACTCGAGCCAGATCATGGCGGAGTTCGGCATAAAGTATGTATTTCTCGTTCGACCTTTCAATAAGGATTTAGTGCGCACTATTGATGGAGTTGGAGGATTTACCAGAGCATCGAGAACCACTGAAGGAATTACTTGGAAAGTTGCCGGCGCGCTAGCTCACATTTCATTCCTATCAAGCGATGGAACTTATCTTGCGCTACCTAGCGGTCATGTTGGAGCAAGTGGAACGCTTCCTTCTTCTGGAACTGTGATTATTACGGAAAAGTTTGATTCAAGATGGAAGTTACTTCTAAATGGCCGGGCGATTGATGCGCAAGAGACAGATAGTGGAGTACTTCGCTTCGTAATACCTGAAGCTGGTGAGTTCATCATTTATCACGATGGAACAACGCGTCGCGGTTGGGTTTCGTTGCAGTTCATTTTCTTCACAACGCTGATTGTCTTGGCTCTACCAGCTCGCCGGAGACGAAGTGAGATGAGCGAAGAGGAGCTCGCGTGAAAGAGACAAGAGCTTCCTTCGCCTTACTTTTCTTCATAATTGCTGCACATATTGCTTATTTCTTGCCACAAGTAAGCATTGAGAGTGAAGTAAGCCAGAGTTATTCGGTAACCACCTGTCCAGAAGCAGTGAATGGATCACGTTCCACCGCTCTCCTGCCAACGAGGCAAGTTGGAGTAAGAGAGTTAGCCCGTGCGAATGCGAGTTTCAACAAGCCAAAATCCGGTACTCCAACCCTAAGCAGTGGCGCAATAATCGTTGAAGGTGATCCGAGGAATTCTTGGGTGATACAGACCAAGGCAACGCGATGGACTAGCGCGGCAACATGTATCTCCGGAGCTACTACATCATGGTTTGTTGGTGGAACTGCAAATGTCACCAGTCAAGGTAAGTTAGTACTAATAAATGGTGGGCTAAGTGATGCCGTAGCTGAGGTAGCAACCTATTCTGAAGATGGCCCGAGCGTGCCTCGAAGTATCACCGTTAAAGCGCTAACCGAGCGAGAGATTCGAATCGACTCATTATTACCTGGCGCTAATCGCTTGGTAGTAAAGGTTAAGGTGATAAGTGGTCGCGTTACTAGTTTCTTGATTGATGAGCGAGCTCGGGGACTAGACAATATCGGTGGAGATTTCGTAGCGCCAATAACCACACCAAGCACAGAGTTGGTAATCGCTGGAGTACCGGCCAAATTTGGAAGCTCAAGCTCCATCACGAGAGTCTTGCGATTGATGAGTACCGATGAAGTTGATACAAATGTCTCAGTAGAAGTTATTTCCAGGGCAGGTATATATGTCCCAGTTGAACTTGGAAATATTGAGATTAATGCCGGGGAGGTAGTTGACATCCCAATACAGAATTTAGATTTAGGAAAAGGCAACTTTGGATTGAAGATCATGGCCACTTCAGCAATCGTGGCATCGCTCTTGAGTGAAGTGAAGAGTGGTTCAGTTTCAGACTTTATGTGGAGCGCCCCCTCGACCTCCTTCGAAAACGCGAGCTTCAACATCTATGGCCTGGAACCCAGCATTACTTTTCTCGGTGATCAGATTCGCGCCCGAATTCAATGGCGGAGCCGCGATGGAAAGAGCTTTTCGGAGAATCTCTCGGGGGAGGAAATCCTCAATTGGCGAGTTCCTGCAAACACCCGATTGATCACAATCTCTAATATCTCTGGCGCCAGAGCCGGTATGTCCTGGCTCACCTCGGATGGAGTTACTCATCTTCCGATCGAGAGCGCGGCAACTCTTGAGAGCGCAGCTAGACCGCGCGCTGACATCTCAGTTATTCAACCTAGAACCAGGTAATCACATCCCACATTTCCCTCGGTGAGCCGACTAATCTCGCGCCATGTCATCGCCGCGCTCAAAACCGAGTATCACTGGTCGGCGTTGCTCCAAAACAAGTTGCAGAGATAGCGCCACGAAGACATTGATTTACATCTATCCAGATTCAACGGCTGTCCTTGGTCCACTATCAACTTATGCCGAGCCACATTCATTTGATTTCTGTGATTCACATAGCGAGCGATTGACTGTTCCAAGAGGCTGGACCGTTATAAGGCATGAAGAAGACGGAGCTAGAGAAGAACCAAGCGCCGAGGATCTAATGGCAATTGCTGATGCGGTACGAGAAGTCGCAAAGAGCGGTCCAGTTCAACATAACTCTCAACCTGAGATCGGTCGGCGTGGACATCTGCGAGCACTTCCCTCTCAAAACTAGTAGTCGATGAATAACGAAGCTGTAGAACGGATCATCAAGGCTTATGACATCCGCGGTTTAGTTGATGGTGAATTAACTGAAGACTTTGCATTTTCCGCCGGAGTCGCCTTTGCCCGCTTTTTAGAACTTAAGCGTGAGCCAGCAACAGTTGTAATTGGTGAAGATATGCGTCCTTCATCGCCGGACTTAGCATCAGCTTTTGCAGATGGTGTCACCTCTCAGAGCTTTGATGTACTACGAATTGGTCTTGCATCAACCGATCAACTCTATTTCGCATCTGGATCGCTAAATCTTCCCGGAGCGATGTTTACAGCAAGTCATAACCCAGCCGAATACAACGGAATCAAGCTATGTTTAAGCGGGGCCCGCCCCATAAGCCAAGAGACAGGTTTAACTTGGATAAAGAATGAGATCTTAAATGGCGCCCCGCTTGGACTTCGTAGCGTTGGAAAGGTCCGAGAATCGGACCTCTTAAGTGATTATGTTGATTTTCTATTCTCGCTTTTCACTGAAGATGCTTTTGATCGCAGCTATCAAGGCCGTGATTTGATAGTTGCTGTAGATGCAGGAAACGGCATGGGTGGCCATACCGTTCCGGCTGTAATGTCAAGAATTAAGGCTGAAGTTCACCCAATCTACTTTGAACTCGATGGAACTTTTCCTAATCATGAAGCTAATCCCATTGAGCCAGGAAATCTAAAGGATCTTCAGAAATTAGTCTTGGAGCAGAAAGCTGATATTGGCCTAGCTTTTGATGGCGATGCTGATAGATGTTTCTTGGTTGACGAAAGAGGTGAGTTAGTTTCACCCTCTGCACTTACAGCCCTAATCGCAGAACGTGAGTTGAAGAAGAACCCTGGAGCTGCAGTCATCTACAACCTAATCTGTTCTAAGACGGTACCGAATGTGATTGAAGAGAATGGCGGCAAGGCAATCCGAAGTCGCGTTGGCCATTCCTTCATTAAGAAGCTGATGGCCGAACATAACGCAGTCTTCGGCGGCGAACATTCCGGGCACTTCTACTTCAAAGATTTTTGGCGGGCAGATTCTGGAATGCTGGCAGCGCTACACGCTATTGCAGCTCTTCTAGATTCCAATCTCAAACTCTCAGAGCTCTTAGGTAATTACAACCGCTACTTCTTATCAGGGGAAATTAATACAAAAGTCGTCGACCAACAGAGCGCTATCAGGCGAATCAAAGAGCGTTTTCAAGATTCAATCGAAGGAATCAAATTTGATGAATTAGATGGATTGACGGTGATGGCCTCCGATTGGTGGTTTAACGTTAGGCCATCTAATACCGAGCCGCTCTTGCGCTTGAATGTTGAGGCTAATACTCGCGAAGAGATGGAGCAGATCAAGGCTTCGGTTCTCGAGTTGATGAATCTCCAGTAAACTCGCGCTCTACATCGCTCAAGCAAATCAAGGAGATATTCAAGTGGCCCTACCTGCACATGACATCGCAGATGTTTCGCTAGCTGCCGAAGGAAAGAAGCGAATTGAATGGGCCGACCGGAACATGCCGGTGCTCGCCCAGATTCGAGAGCGCCTAGAGAAGGAAAAACCATTTGTCGGAGTCCGCTTCTCTGCTTGTATGCATGTGACCACTGAGACTGCAAACTTGATGCGCGCTCTTAAGGCCGGTGGCGCCGAACTTTCGCTCTGTGCCTCTAATCCACTTTCCACCCAAGATGATGTTGTTGCCTCTCTTGTCCATGACTTCGGAATCAGCGTTTTTGCTAAAAAAGGTATTGATCGCGATGGCTATTACCGCCACATCAATGCCTGCCTTGATATTGCGCCTCACCAAGTATTCGATGATGGTTGCGATTTAGTAAATACGCTTCATACAACTCGTACTGAACTACTCCCAAATGTCACTGCTGGCTGCGAAGAGACCACAACTGGAGTTATTCGCCTCTCCCAGATGGCTAAAGATGGCGCTTTGAAGTTCCCGATGATTGCGGTTAATGACACCGATACCAAGCATATGTTTGATAATCGTTATGGAACCGGCCAATCCACCATGGATGCGATCTTCCGAGCAACCAACCAATTAATCGCTGGAAAAGTCTTTGTCGTCGCCGGATTTGGTTATTGCGGAAAAGGCGTGGCAGACCGTGCACGCGGACTTGGCGCAGATGTAGTTATTACTGAAGTAGATCCAACTAAAGCTCTTGATGCTCTGATGCAGGGCTTCCGCGTTATGCCGATGAAAGAAGCAGCAAAGATTGGTGACATATTTATTACCGTTACCGGAAACCGGACCATCTTGTCTAAAGAGCACTTTGAATTGATGAAGGATGGCGCCATCATGGCTAACGCGGGCCACTTCAACATTGAAATTGATGTGGAATGGCTAGAGGCAAACGCAAAGAAGAGCTCTCGAATTCGCCATGCGACCGATGAATACCAGCTCGCAAATGGAAATCGGATTCTCTTAATTGCTGAGGGCCGACTTGTAAATCTTGGCGCTGCTGAAGGAAGTCCCGCCGCCGTCCTCGACATGTCTTTTGCAAACCAGGCGTTGGCCGCTGAATGGCTTCTTAAGGAAGCTGCAAAGTTGGCTCCAGGAGTTTATGAAGTGCCGAGAGCAATCGATAAAGAGATCGCTAGCCTTAAGTTGAAGAGCATGGGCGCCAAGATCGATACTTTGACTCCATTGCAAGAGGATTACTTGAACTCCTGGGAGCACGGTAGCTAATGACTTCAATAATGGTCGTTGATGACGATCAAGACCTCGCAGAAATGCTTGGGATCGTCCTCAATGGCGTTGGCATGGAAGTTGATCTTGTAAGTCGTGGTGATGAAGCGGTAGAGGTATTTAAGAACTCCCAACCTGATTTAGTTCTCTTAGACATAATGTTGCCAGGCACTGATGGAATTGAAGTTTGTCGCGAAATAAGAAAGCAATCCACTCGAGTCCCAATTGTGATGCTTACCGCTAAGAGCGATACCCATGACATCGTTAAGGGCCTTGAAGCGGGCGCCGATGATTACATGGTCAAGCCCTTCAAGCCCTCCGAATTGGTCGCTCGTATCCGTACACGATTACGTAGAGTAAGTGGTGACATAAATGGAACGCTCACCATAGGTGACCTGGCAATTGATATCGTTGAACATACTGTTGCTCGGGGCGGAAAAGAGATTCCACTTACTCGACTCGAGTTTGATCTCCTGGTTGCACTCGCTAAAGAACCTGGTCGAGTCTTCACCCGTGAAGCTTTACTCGGTGAGGTCTGGGGTTATCGCCACTCTACTGATACTCGCTTGGTAAATGTTCATATTCAAAGGTTGCGCGCGAAGATAGAACATGACCCAGAAAACCCCACCATTATCTCTACAGTCCGCGGAGTCGGTTACAAAGCGGGCGGTTCTGGCACACGCTCCTAATGCGTCATGTACTAACACTCTTTCGCCGTTCACTTTTCCTTAAAGTCTTCTCACTTACCGCCGTTGTTTCGATGGCTTTGATTTACCTAGTTGGATCAAATCTTTATGGACGAATTACGACCGGAATATTCGAGGAAAAGATTGCTTCTGCAATCTCCGAAGGTAGAGCAGCAATTCAATACGCCGAATATCGATTCACAATTGGTGGTCTAAATCCAAAGGCTGACTATCGTGCCCTTGCCGAAGAGGTTGTTAAGTCTGCGAATGTGAGCGTTCAAGAATCAGGTCGTGAAGTAGTGTTGTTGAATTCGCGAGGTGTGAGAGCAGAATCTATACCTCCAGTTAACACCTCAAACTTTCTAGAACCCGAGTCAGTCCCAGAAACGCTACGGGAGAAGATCCGTTCCTCCGAAGATTTAGATTGGCAACGTGGAGATTTGAGATATGTAAATGGGACAGTTATCCCGGGGATCTTTGTGGGGAGAAACTTTGAGATTCCAAGAGCTGGCAAATATGAGATGTATGTTGCTTATGACTTCCAGGCACAGCAACGAAATATTGATCTAATCGGAAGATCACTCTGGGTAACCGGCTTTCTTCTCCTTGCCCTAATTCTTCTAACTGCCTCAGTCGTACTCCGGATGGTCATTAAGCCGGTCCAAGTGGCAGCCGAGATTGCCGAATCTCTTACGACTGGCGATTTGAAGAATCGAATGAACGTAAAAGGCGAAGATGAGATTGCGCGATTGGGAGTGTCATTCAATCAGATGGCAACTACTTTGGCCGAGCAGATTGCACGACTAGAGAATTTATCGAGAGTGCAACAGCGATTTGTATCCGATGTCTCGCACGAGCTTAGAACTCCTTTAACTACCATCCGCATGGCTTCTGATGTAATTCACGCGGCACGATCTAATTTTGATCCCACCGTAGCTAGAAGCGCCGAATTGCTTCTCTCTCAGATAGAGAAATTCGAACAGTTGCTTCAAGACCTATTAGAAGTAAGTCGCTTTGATGCCGAAGCCGCCATTCTCTCTTTGGATCGTATAGATATTGCTTCACTTGTTCAAAGGTGCAGTGAGGATCTCACGATGCTTGCAGAAGATAAGGGAACGACCCTGAAACTTCATGGTTTCCAAACTCCAGTATTTGTAGAAGCTGATCCGCGTCGAATTGAACGAATAATCCGTAACCTGATTACTAATGCAATTGATCATTCTGAATCACATCCCATTGATATAACAATCTCCGAGAACGAGAGCGCTATTTCGGTTG
Organism: Candidatus Nanopelagicaceae bacterium; assembly: GCA_023254845.1. Lineage (GTDB taxonomy): Bacteria > Actinomycetota > Actinomycetes > Nanopelagicales > Nanopelagicaceae > MAG-120802. The sequence continues at coordinate 47,509 of JALRKE010000002.1, forward strand.
GGGTACGGGATTACGGAGTTGGGCTATCTAGTCAGTATTGGAGTCGAGTATTTGATCGGTTCTGGCGAGCCGACCCCTCTCGTTCTCGCATAAGAGGTGGGACCGGTCTTGGACTTTCTATCGCAAAGGAGGATGCAAACCTTCATGGGGGAGAAATTCGTGTTTGGGGCGAGCTAGGAAAAGGCGCTCACTTTGTTCTCACGCTTCCTAAGAAATCTGGGGACCGGATTGAGAATTCACCGATAGTTGAGATTCCCACAGACATTAACAAATAACGCTTTCGCAACTCATGATGCCGACAGAATCTGAAGGTGCTTAACAAATACTTAGCTTCAATCTTCATGGGCCTTGAATCGCTTGTATTCGACAGTTCCTGCATCATCTGCGGAGATCGAGAGTCAGAGTTCTGCGTTCGTTGCCGGCAAGATTGGCAAAGCAGTCCACAACGGATCAGCGGCGAGAGTTTTCCGGTCTACTCGAGTATTGCTTACAGCGAAACGGCGAAGGCGATTGTTTTGTCAGCAAAGGAAAATGGAGTGAAGTTCAGTCGTAGCCTTGTCGTATCAGAATTATGCGCCGCTATTAAAGCGCTAGTAAGAGAATCAAAATTAACTACAGAAATAGATCTAGTCCCAATTCCATCATCTCGCCAGGCTCGCGCCAGGCGAGGCTTTGATTTTATCTCTCAAATAACTAATATTTTGGCTAAGAACTTAAATGAAGATGGCAAGCCAAGTAGATTCTTTGCTCGCCCAATACTTTCAATTAACAAACGGGTCGTAGATCAATCCGGATTATCTGAACCTCAGCGCAACGATAATCTCTTTGGTGCATTTAAAGTAGCGAAGCCTCTCAACTCAGCCGCTCCAATAATCATCGTTGATGATGTGATTACCACGGGGAGCACCTTACGAGAGGCGGTCCGGGCGCTGAAAGAGAGGAATCTGACAGTCTTGGGGGCCGCCACCGCGTGCGCCACACAGCGAAGACTCCTAATACGATAGCCCTCTATTCGAAGCCTTGAGATTCCAAAAAATTGGGAAGGTTGGTCTGTGGCAAAGATTCTCGACAAAATCCTGCGCGCCGGCGAAGGTAGAGCGGTCAAGCAGCTTGAGAAATTAGTTGTTCTTGTAAACGCTCAAGAGTCTCGATTTGCCAGCATGTCTGATCAAGAACTGCGTGGCATGACCGAAGAGTTTAAGAAGCGTTATGCCGATGGCGAATACTTGGATGATTTACTTCCTGAAGCCTTTGCGGTTGTAAGAGAAGCCTCGAAGCGCACTCTTGGACAGCGCCATTACGACGTTCAGTTAATGGGTGGAGCCGCGCTGCACCGGGGAAATATTGCAGAAATGAGAACTGGTGAAGGTAAGACCCTCGTTGCAACTCTTCCATCATATTTAAATGCGTTAACTGGTCAAGGTGTTCATATCGTTACTACAAATGATTACCTAGCAGAGCGCGATAGCGAGTGGATGGGTCGAATCCATAGATTTCTAGGTCTAAAAGTCGGTGTGATTCTTGCATCAATGACACCACAAGAGCGTCGCGAAAACTATCTGGCGGACATCACCTACGGAACAAATAATGAGTTTGGTTTCGACTATCTCCGCGACAACATGGCGTGGTCGCTGAATGATTGCGTACAACGCGGTCATAACTTTGCCATCGTTGATGAAGTGGACTCGATTCTCATCGATGAAGCACGTACCCCGCTAATTATTAGCGGCCCGGCCGATAAAGCTACAAAGTGGTATGTTGAATTTGCCAACGTCGCCACACGACTAAATCGTGGCGAGCACTATGAAGTAGATGAGAAGAAGCGGACGGTAGGAATTGTTGATGCCGGCGTAACAAAAGTTGAAGAGCTCTTAAAGATCGAAAATCTTTATGAATCGGTAAATACCCCACTAATTGGCTATCTAAATAATGCCCTGAAGGCGAAGGAGCTCTTCAAGCGTGATAAAGACTATGTGATTATGAGTGGAGAGTTGTTGATTGTCGATGAACATACCGGAAGAGTTTTGGCCGGCCGTCGCTACAGCGAAGGCCTCCACCAAGCACTTGAGGCAAAAGAGCGTGTTGAGATAAAGGATGAGAACCAAACTCTTGCCACAATCACGCTTCAGAACTACTTCCGTATGTACGAAAAGCTCTCTGGTATGACCGGTACTGCTATGACAGAAGCTGCAGAATTTATGCAGATCTATAAACTCGGTGTGATTCCGATTCCAACAAATAAATCAATGCAACGAATCGATCAATCTGATCTTATCTATAAGACCGAAGTAGCAAAATATGAAGCGGTCGCTAATGACATTACAGAGCGCCATCGCAAGGGTCAACCAGTTCTCGTAGGAACTGTAAGCGTCGAGAAATCTGAGTACCTCTCTCAAGTCTTGCGTCGACGTGGCGTTGCCCATGAAGTATTAAATGCAAAGCAACATGAACGTGAGGCTGCAATCATCGCTCGCGCTGGAACAATCGGAGCCGTCACAGTTGCAACAAATATGGCCGGTCGTGGTACCGACATCATGCTGGGTGGTAACCCAGAATTTATGGCTGATTTCGAACTTCAAAGAGATGGCATCTCTCCAGTCGACAATCGTGAAGAGTATGAGCGGCGCTGGCCAGATCAATTAAAGAAAGAGAAAGAAGCAGTAGCTCAGGAACACGAAAAAGTGGTGGCGCTGGGTGGACTTTATGTGCTTGGAACCGAACGCCATGAATCGCGGCGCATCGATAACCAGCTCCGTGGTCGCTCGGGTCGCCAGGGAGACCCCGGAGAATCGCGTTTCTATTTATCTCTTCAAGATGACCTGATGCGCCGCTTTAATTCCGGGTTAGTTGAGCGATTCTTAACCGCTGCAGGAATCCCAGAAGATACGCCAATTGAATCAAAGATGGTCACAAACGCCATCAAGTCCGCCCAAACTCAAGTTGAATCCCAGAACTTTGAGATGCGTAAGAATGTTTTGAAGTATGACGATGTTATGAACCGTCAACGCGAAGTGATTTACGCAGAACGTCGAGAAGTCCTAGAAGGCGCAGATATCAAGGAACAAGTTGCCAAATTCACCGAGGACACAATCCGTGGCTATGTGCTTGCTGCGACCGCTGAGGGGTACCCAGAAGAGTGGGATCTCGAGAAACTCTGGACCGTTCTCAAAGCGATTTATCCAATCTCATTTACAGCACAAGAGCTAGAGAATGAAGTCGGGGGTAGGACTGGGCTTGATCAAGAGTTCCTTGCTTTCAAGATTACCGAGGACATTTTCAAAGCATATGAAACTCGAGAAGAGAATTTAGGAAGTGAAGTCCTCCGCGAACTTGAACGGAAGATTCTTCTTTCTGTCCTGGATCGTAAGTGGCGCGAGCATCTCTATGAGATGGATTACCTCCAAGAAGGTATTGGTCTGCGCGCTATGGCGCAACGCGATCCACTTGTTGAATACCAAAAAGAAGGCTACGACCTCTTCTCGGCCATGATTGAGGCCATGAAGGAAGAGGTAGTTGGCTTCCTATTCAATGTCGAAGTAAAGGTTGAAGACTCAAAAGTTGAAGCTAAGGGAGTAGCAGAATCAAAGCGCCAAGAAAACTTAAGCTATAGCGCTCCTTCTGAGTCTGGAACTACCGAGAAAGCAGCCGCAAACTCCGGGATATCACGAAATGCGCCTTGCCCTTGTGGCTCTGGCAAAAAGTACAAACGCTGCCACGGCGAATCAGAGTAATTCAAATTCAGTACAGAGCCATCTCCCATCTACTCCTTCAAACCTTGCGACTAGGGCTCTAACTCGAGCTTTAAGAGTTAACGTTGCAGTTAGTTCGATAACGCCCTCTATTGGTTGGTTCCGATGAATCCTTCTTATCTTTGGAAGCTCACTCAAGGAGCCAGCACTTTTAAGAAGATTGTTGTAGATGAAGCGATGAGTGCTTCTTGAAATCTGAATTACTGGTCGATGGCCGGCGAGAATCTCTATTGCACTGATTATGTAAGCCTGGGTCCATCTATCACCATTAGGTAACTGGGCAATGTTTGTGGGAACAGGCGAGAAATCTGGATCAAAATGCTCTCCATGTGTTGTCGGGACTAAATAAAGCTTTGTAGAACTAGCTTCTTCTCTCTGTAACGGTCCCTCATAAAACTCAAGGCCAACTGAAATTGCTACCGGTTTCTCTCTCATCCGGCGCAGAATTCCCTTTATCCGAGCGTAAATCGTCAACCGAAAGTATGAGATAAGAGGCCAGGGGTTCATTACTTGTGGATAAATATTTTCTATTGATTAGCAATCCACTATTCAAGGCCAGTGAATCTAAAACGGAGTGAAATTTCCCTCTATCTAACACCTCGATACATTCTTGGTCTTACCCTGATTCTTGCCTCGTTTACTTCTGCCTATTTGATTAGCAAAGCAAGCGATAAGACTTTCATGGTCTGGGCTGCAACCGTTGACCTTGCCCCAGGAGAAGTTCTTACCGACTCTGATCTAACTAAGGTGAGGGTCCGGCTATTAGATAACTCAGAGCAATACCTAAGTTCAATGGCCCCAATCGCTGGAGCCTCGGTTCTACGCCCAATTGGTGCCGCAGAACTGATTCCAAGTTTTGCAATTTCGAATGAATCGAACCCTAACCTTCAAGTAGTCCCGATCTCGATACCGAGAGAGTGGGCGCCTATTGAACTTAAAAGCGGAAGAGTCGTGGACGTTTATGGGATCCCTAATCGAGGCGTGGAATTTACAGGAGAATCTCGACTTCAAAGTCGCTTGATTTTGAGTGAAGTCGCTATCGATAGCATCGATTCCTCCTCACGAGATCTGGGTGGGCGAATCGGAATCTCATTGCTTGTCCGAGAATTTGAAGTCCCAAAATTGATTTCGGCAATAAATAGCAATGACTTTCTCTTGGTACAAAGGGCGCTAACTAATTAGCGAAGCCCTTATGAGAATTGGAATTATCACTTGGTTAGAAAGCGCAGAATTTGAAGATGTCGTCCTGCAGGCCCTACTTACCAAAGGAATTAGTCGAGTCGAATTAGAGTATCGGGCGCTCTCTATAGATTCTTTAGTTAAATTTCTCGAAAATAAAGCGCCAACGGACTCTAGATTTATTCTCATTCATGACTCAGATGAAATTACCTCAGATTTGGAGCGAGAGATGAGGCGATTTCCAGGCGCTATTCGAATGGCCATCGAGCCCGTCATTGGTGATGTAACTGTGGAGATAGAGCGGGTTGTTAACCGAGCGCTACGCGAGTTTGAAACTACTCCAGTTCCTAGAAAATTAGTGGTGCGACAGAAAAATCTTGTTGTTGTAACTGGCAGTACCGGCGCTCCAGGCACCACAACTATTACTCTGAATCTTGGCAATGAGCTTGCTAGATCAAAAGTGGTAGAGCTGATTGATCTTCATCCAACTCGGAGGGATCTAGCCTTCCTATTAGGAGCAAAGCGGAGCAGCGAGAGCGTCCGTCTCTCAGAAACCCTTTCTATTTCTGGCAAACTAAGTGAAGCTAGTAGCGCTATACAGCTTGTAGATGCTGGTCCGATTCCGAACCTAGAGAGCGCCTTCTCAGATAGACGAGCAGCGGCTCGAGGCTATGTGGATCTTTTGGAACGCGCCGAGACCATCATTTTTCTCATGACTCCGGATAACAATCACATGTTTGAACTCGAATCAATTCTCGCCTCACTTGATGCCGGGCGAATCAAGGCACGAGCAATCTTCGTTCTGAACCAGATGGGAAATACTCGGCGAGAGCGTTCTATCCAGAAACGCTTCAGCGCCCGAGTAGGTAAGTATGAGTCAGAACTCCTGCCTATAGATAGAGATTCACTCGATCGCGCTAAGAGTGCCTACTCCGCGTTAATAGATGTTGCTCCACGTTCAAAGTTACGGAAATCAATCGGGGAAGTCGCAGGCCTTCTACTTGAGTAACCTTCCCTCATGTCATTTAAGAATCTGCCGGGGGCATCCATGCTCACGAGCGAGCAGTTTGGTCGCCTCTCGGATTTAATCGCTGAATGGCAACTTCTCGCCGATCTCTCTTTCGCCGATTTAGTTCTTTGGATTCCTAAGCATGACGAGCAGGGATTTATCGCAGTTGCACAGATAAGACCAATGACCGCCGCAACTGTCTTTGCTACCGACATCGTAGGAACGAGTGTTGCACTTGGAGAGCAACCCAATATAGAAAGCGCATTCGCAACAGGAAACATCTTTCGCGACCTAGAGCCAACTGCAATCGGTGAGTTCATAGTAAAAGAAGAGATCATTCCGGTTAAATTTGGCAGCAAATCGATTGCTGTGATTACTCGCCATAGAAATATTGAGACGATGCGAACACCATCAAGGTTGGAGCTAAATTACCGTGAGATTGCGAACCACATCTATCGGATGGTTGCTGAAGGTAACTTTCCAGTTCAAGGAAGTGTCTATCGTTCTGAAACAGCTCCGAGAGCTGGAGATGGATTAGTTCGATTGGATGTTGATGGTCGAATTACTTTTGCTAGTCCAAATGCGCGAAGTGCCTTCGGTCGAATTGGTTGGGTAAAAGATATGGATGGCCAACACTTCGGTGAGATTCTCGATAAACTTGCAGTACCAATTCGAGGGCGAGAGCCACGTGAAGAGAGTTGGCGGGTTGTCATGAGTGGCCGATCACTCAGGCGCGATGAGTTTGAGAACTCAGATGGCGTGCTTGATCTCCTCGCTATTCCACTTACCGAATCTGAGATTCGAATCGGCGCAGTCGTCCTTGTTCATAACGTAACCGAGTTAAGGCGCCGTGACCGCGCTCTAATAAGTAAGGATGCGACTATCCGAGAGATTCACCATCGGGTAAAGAACAATCTGCAAGCAGTTTCTGCCTTGCTTAGGCTTCAATCACGGCGGACCGAGGATGGCCAAGCGCGCTCTGCTATTGAAGAGGCGATAAGGCGAATCGCATCAATAGCCCATGTGCATGAAACTCTATCTACCAGCTCACAAGATAGCGTCCAATTTGATGAAGTAGTGGTCAAATTACTTAATAGCGCGCTAGAACTAAGCCCCAGGCCAGCGGAGATAAAGATCAACAAAAGCGGCGACTTTGGCCTAGTTCCCTCACTTTTCGCCACGCCACTTGCTTTAGTCCTAACCGAGTTGATCCAGAACTCGCTCGAGCATGGATTAAATGAAAGGGGGAGCAAGCTAGAGATTCAAGTAATTAGAAGAGATAAGCGTTTCAAAATATCCGTTGTAGATGATGGCGCTGGACTCAGTTCTGATTTTGATCTAAACAAGAATTCCAGCCTTGGTCTTGAGATAGTCCGGACATTGACGGATAACGAACTATCAGGAGAGTTACGCTTTAATAGATTAAGCCCTGGGACTGAAGCTCAAATTGAATTTGAGCTCCAATAAAAATTAAGAGATCTGGTTCTGATTCTCGAGCATTCTTGCACGATGACGTGCAGCGCGACGCTTCATAGCCCGACGTTCATCTTCCGATAACCCACCCCAGACTCCAGAATCCTGTCCAGATTCAAGTGCCCATTGCAGACATGCCTCCCGGACATCGCACTTCACACAGACTTTTTTTGCCTCTTCGATCTGCGCAATTGCTGGACCAGTATTTCCAACAGGGAAGAAAAGTTCTGGGTCGACGTGGCGACAGGCGGCGCGATGTCGCCAATCCATATTCATATCCGCCGACATCAAATGACCTCTCTTCTAATAATGACCGCGCAGGAATAAGCCAGAACTAAATCGAGCTGTTCTTCCCGAGTGGGTGAGAAGAGAATTCTCTCGCGTTATGCCTCGATACTCAATAGTCTCGAAAGGTGAGTTATCGCTCAGATGCGCCCCCGACAGGATTCGAACCTGTGCACCTGCCTCCGGAGGGCAGTGCTCTATCCCCTGAGCTACGGGGGCTTTCGATAAGGCTATCAGTCTAATCTCATGCCAAAATGTGCGGATGAGCGAGGTTTCTATTCAGAAAGCATATTTTGCAACTGGTTGCTTTTGGGGCGCAGAACGGCGCTTCTGGAATCTCGATGGCGTTGTTTCGACTTCTGTTGGTTACATGGGTGGCGCTAGACCAAATCCCTCTTACGAGCAGGTCTGCACGGGAACCACGAATCATGCCGAAACTGTCGAAGTAATTTTCGATCCCACAAAGATTGCTTATGAGCGGTTACTAGAAGAGTTTTGGACAATGCACGATCCAACTTCATTAAACCGTCAAGGAGGTGATATCGGCACTCAATATCGAAGCGCTATTTTCACCACTAATGACGAACAGATGATCAGCGCAGTAAATACTCGTGAGCTTTATAACGATGTACTGAAGTCCCAAGGTTTTGGTGAAGTAGTCACCGAGATTCAAGAAGCTGCGCCACACACTTATTGGCCGGCGGAGGAGTACCACCAGCGTTACCTCGAGAAGAACCCAAATGGTTATGACTGCCACTCATCGACTGGGGTTCCATTTCCGAAAGTGAAAAGCTGAGATGGAACCAGGTTCAATTCTTCCCAAAGTTAATCCGCTTACTGGAAAGCCCTTCGAAGTTCAGATCGATGATTCCAATTTAGAGAGCCAATTAGATCCACTCTCATTTGATGTGCTCCGTAAAGCCGGCACCGAAGTCGCATTCACTGGAAAGTATTACGAGACGGAAACTATCGGAGTTTACGAGTGCAAGGCGTGCGGGGCCGAGTTATTCAGAAGTGAGGAGAAGTTTCATTCCGGCTGCGGTTGGCCATCTTTCTATGCACCGAAAGAAGGAGATGCCGTGATACTCCTTGAAGATCGTTCACTTGCGCCTCGCATTCGCACTGAAGTGCGGTGTGCAAAGTGTGGTTCGCACCTTGGACATGTCTTTGAAGGAGAGGGTTACGCAGTGCCCACCGATCAACGTTGGTGTATCAATTCTGTTGCTTTAGTGCTTAAACCTCAAAACTAGGCCCAGAAATTAAATCTAGTATTTAGTAGAGCGAGTGGGCTCGCCAGCAATACCAAGCAAGATGGCTCCGATGTGGAGCGAATTTAGCGCCGCGCTCCTCTAACTCATCTACTTCAATCTCTCGCTTCATCTTGTAGAGCTTCTCCCAACCCCGTCTTACTCCAAGGTCGCCGGTCGGCCAGACATCGAGCCTCCCTAATTGAAAGATCAGGAACATTTCCACGGTCCATCGACCAATGCCATAGAGCGGAAGGAGCGAGTCCATAATCTCCTCGTCGCTCTTTTTACTAAGGGAGCGGATAGGAAGTTCCCCATCAGCCACGACTTGAGCCAGCTCCAATATGGCGCGCGCTTTTGCAGCGGAGCAACCAGCGCTACGCAGTTTTCCCGGAGTGAGTTCGGCGATGCGAATCGGATCCAGCCTTCCTCCAGAAGCTTGCATTACCCGCTCGGTGATTGTGGCTGCTGCCTTCACAGAGAGCTGTTGCCCCAGAATTGATTCTGCTAGAGCTTGGAAGTTAGAGATCTTTGATGGCCTTACTCCTATAGGAGCCGGCCCGAACTTTGAGACCACTTCTCGGAATTTCGGTTCGATCCGAACAATCCGACGGGCAATTGCCTGAGAATTTTCAGTGGTGATTCCCATGGAATGACCCTAACAGGAGCGAGAAGTGAGGGGATAAATGGGACTAGGCAAATTCAACACTTACAGTTATTTTTCGCCCTTGCAGTTTTTTACAGTCCCAAGTTTTGCTTTTCCAGTTTAGGAGCCGAAAGCGTGTCAACTGATTCTAAGTCGATTGGTTCTAAATCGATAGGCATAAAAGAGGTGGCCGCCGAAGCAGGGGTCTCGATCGCAACTGTCTCGCGCGCCCTTCGAGGTATGCACCATGTAAATCCCGAAACTCGCCGAAAGATTC
>JALRKE010000030.1 GCA_023254845.1 Candidatus Nanopelagicaceae bacterium
AGCGTCTTGCCAAGCTCGCCGGTGGCGTTGCTGTTATCAAGGCAGGCGCTGCGACTGAAGTTGAGTTGAAGGAGCGTAAGCACCGCATCGAAGATGCTGTCCGTAACGCAAAGGCTGCTGTTGAAGAAGGAATCGTTGCCGGTGGTGGCGTTGCACTTCTACAAGCATCTAAGAAGGCCTTTGATAAATTGAAGGTTTCTGGTGATGAAGCAACTGGTGCAAAGATTGTTGAACTTGCTGTCGAAGCTCCGTTGAAGCAGATTGCTGTTAACGCTGGCCTTGAAGGTGGAGTTGTTGTTGAGAAAGTTCGCCACCTCGAAGCTGGACATGGATTAAATGCTGCAAGCGGTGAGTACGTCGACATGATAAAGACTGGAATCATCGATCCTGCAAAGGTCACTCGTTCTGCTCTACAGAACGCGGCCTCAATTGCGGCGCTCTTCCTCACAACTGAGGCGGTAATCGCAGATAAGCCAGAACCTAAGCCAGCGCTGCCTGCAGCACCTGGCGGAGGAGATATGGACTTCTAGAAAGACCGTTAGAATCGGCTTCATGTCCCGCAAGAAGTCGAAAAATTCCCAAGCAAGTAGCGGCGTCGATAAATTCGGCGCCGCTGAACTTGCACGAAGCGCGGCGATTGAAGACTCTAAGAACGAAAAATTTGTTGGTTCACTTCTCTCGGTTGATACCGATGATGACCATATTGCAACTTACCTCTTTCAAGCCTTTCTCCCAGGTTATGTTGATTGGCGTTGGGCGGTAACAGTCGCAAAGGTCGATCAAGATAGCCCCACGACTGTCTGCGATGTAGTTCTACTTCCTGGGCCTGATTCACTTCGCGCACCGGAATGGATTCCATACAGCGCGCGAGTTACTAAAGAAGATGTCTCTGCCGGAACAATCGTTCCGACTGAAGTTGATGATGCACGATTAGTTCCTGCATCTGCCGTTCTTCCCGGTGATGAAGATCTAGATTTGCATGAACTATTTGAGTTAGGCGCCGGAAGATTGCGGGTACTTTCAATTGAGGGTCGCGATCAAGCAGCAAAGCGTTGGATCGAAGGGGACCGCGGGCCCAATACAGATATCGCGCGCTGGGCGCCAAAGAATTGTGGAAGTTGTGGTTTCTATCTTCCGATTAGCGGTTCGCTCCGCCAAGCCTTCGGCGCATGCGCCAATGCGATCTCCCCTGAGGATGCGCGTGTGGTCTCTGTAAATCATGGGTGCGGCGCTCACTCCGAGGCGATAAACTAGCCCCCTGTCCGCAAAGCGCGGCGCACACGACACCAAAATAGTTTTTAATTGAAGGAGGCTCCCCTCGTGCCAACTGGTCGCGTCAAATGGTTTAGCCTCGAAAAAGGTTTTGGTTTCATCTCATCTGATGAAGGTGAAGATGTCTATATCGCTGCCTCAGCTCTTCCTGATGGACTTACAACTCTAAAGCCAGGAACTAAGTTGGAGTTTGGCGTTGCTGAAGGACGTAAAGGTCCACAAGCTCTCTCGGTAAGAGTTGTCGAAGCGCCGCCATCACTTGCTGCATCAAAGTCTGGCGCTGAAGATCTTGCGGTAATCATCGAAGAATCAATCAAGATGCTAGATCGCGTTGGAAATGGCCTACGTCATGGCCGTTATCCAAGTGAAACTGAGGCTGCTCGAGTAGCTAAGGTTTTGCGCGGAATCGCACAAGAAATCGAGGGTTAATTTCCTTCGCGCTTAGCGCGCCGTTTTGTGTAAGTGATTCCAATGAATCCAAGGGTAATTCCTAATACACAAGTAAGAATTACTTTTGCCAATGCATTTGCAATGATTGCAATAACAAGTGCAATCGTCCAAAGGATGATTCCGACGATGATGACTGGAATCGCGCTGCGCATATCGTGAAGCATACTAGACTTACTTTGTGAGTACGTTGCGATCTTTCCGTCATCGCAACTTCCGAATCCTCTTTGCCGCTAACTTTGTCTCTAATATCGGAACTTGGGCTCAAGGAGTCGCACAGGCTTGGTTAATCCTCGAGCTAACCGATAGTGGTTCATACTTAGGAATAGTTACTGCCCTCCAATTTGCTCCTATTCTTTTCTTTGGGATGTCTGGTGGCAAAATTGCGGACAAGTTCAACAAGCGAAAAGTCCTCTGACTTACAAATCTAACTGGCGCAACTTCAGCGCTCTCGGTGGGAACTTTGGTGCTGCTGAATCAGATTCAGATCTGGCACGTGATGTTCTTTGCCTTCCTGCTTGGGATGGGAAATGCAATTGATGCCCCGACTCGCCAGAGTTTTAATATCGAAGTTGTAGGTAAGGAAGATCTACCAAATGCCGTTGGATTGAATTCAACGAATTTCAATATCGGAAGGCTTCTTGGTCCAGGCCTATCCGGAGTTCTTATTGCGGCTTATGGAACTGGTTTTTCATTTATTCTCAATGGAATCTCCTACCTCGGAGTGATGATTGCTCTTTTCAATATTAGGGAGCGAGAGCTATTCACTGAGGCTCACGAGCGAAGCTCAACCAAGATTCGCCAGGCTTTTGAGTATGTCTCGGCTCGTCCTGACATCATTGCTGTGATGCTCACAGTCTTCTTCGCAACTAGCTTTGGATTGAATTTCAATATCTTCAACACAATGATGGCCACGGCAGTCTTTGACAAAAGTGCGGCCGAGTATGGACTTCTTGGAAGTATCTTGGCTATTGGATCCCTAAGTGGCGCAATAGTCTCGGCACGACTTGAGAAAAAGCGCGATCCAAGGTTTGTGATGCGTGGCGCGATGCTCTTCAGTCTAGTTCTGATCATCTCCTCTTTTGCTCCGAATTACATCACCTATGCGATCTTGCTTCCTATCATCGGTTTCATTGCGCTGGTTACATTCATAGCAGCTAATACGATGGTCCAGCTCCGAACCGATTCTGCAATTCGCGGTCGCGTTATGGGAATTTACTTAACGGTCTTTCTAGGTGGAACTCCAATCGCCTCACCATTTATTGGGTGGATGACTCAGGAGTTAGGAACTCGTATCACGATAACGATCTGTGGAACTATTGCCTTCACAGCAGCTGCCCTGGTTTACTCGAAATATAAGGATAAAGGTGTCGCTCCAGAAAGTGTTTTAGTGAGCGACGTGCTAGAGGCCGCTTACGAGGACAAAGAGGACTAGCCCAAAGAGGATTACAAGCGTTACGGTCCTGCGGAACTTATAGTTCATCGGAGCGCCTCCTTAATTGGAACGGTGAGAACGATAGCGAAAGCAATCACCATAAAGGCCGGGACTAGTAGGAAAGCAGCGGTGATCCCAACCCCATCAGCAAGAGCTCCCAGAACAAAGGGCGAACCCGCAATGGCGATTCCAGATGCCAACGCTACATAGCCCATAGCAAGATCAGTCTTTCCATCGCCAAAGCTCAATAGGCGCAAGGTTGTCAAAGTAAATTGCATAGACGTCCCAAGACCAACTAGAAATAGTGCGATGAAGCTTGTTAGAAGTATTTCTGAGACCCAAAAAATTAAGAATGCAGATAATTGGAGAGCGAGAATCGTTTTCAAGCGAGCATCAATTCCAAGTGATGGCTTTATGTAAGTCCCAAACCATCGACCTAGAAACATTCCTAGTGGAAATGCAAGAACAAGAGTTGTTGAGAGCGATGGGCTAGTAAAGGTGCGTTCCCTTAGAAGCGCGGCAGCCCAGAAGATAATCGCAAACTCACTGCTAATTGTGAAGATAAGTCCTACCCAAGATATCCAGAACTTTTTCGGTAATCGACCTCGCTGGCGACCATTGCTATCGGGGATATGTTCGGGTGAATGCGCACGACCCATTGTTAAGTAAATGAGTGCAGCAAAGGGGAAACAGGCAAGTAATCCAAGGCGCCAAGAAACTGCGGTCGATGCGAGTAAACCGATTGTTACCGTTCCAATTAAGGAAAAGAATGAAGTGACGCCATTGTTTTGGGATACCGCTCTTGGCGCATGCTCTTCGTAATGTCCGGTGAGATAAGTTACGGTATTAGCAATCGCGATAGTTACCCCAACCCCGACAACAAAGATGGCGGTTATAGTCTGGTAAGGAAGTGGCATCGATACAAAGAAGAATGCACCAAACAAAAAGAGCGCGATTCCGATCCAGGCAGATTGATAGCGCCCATAGCGGTGGACTAAGCGAGCATTTAAAAATCCAGCAAAAATAGAGGCCAGCCCTAAGGCAGTTCCATGTAGCCCTGCAATGGCCCCAGAGGTGCCTTGATCGGCTTGGAGAAGCGGAATTGCCGGGCCGAAGCCGCCCATGAAATATCCGTAGATTCCGGTTTGAAGAGAGATTAACCAGAAGACCCGGTCGCGCTTATAGGTTGTCTGCAATTACTACTTCTTCAGCTCCGCAACGACATACTCAATACATTTAGTAAGAGCTTCAATATCTGCAGGATCGATAGCGGGGAACATGCCGACTCTAAGTTGGTTCTTTCCTAGTTTTCGATATGGCTCAGTGTCGACGATTCCATTTGCACGGAGAACCTTCGCTATCTCAAGAGCGTCAATCCCATCTTCAAAATTAATGGTTGCGACGACTTTCGAACGCGCTGCTGAATCAGTCACAAAAGGCGTTGTGTAGGAAGTCTTTTCCGCCCATGAATAGATAATCTCCGCGGATTTTGCGCTACGCCCAGTTGCAAAGGAGATTCCGCCATTTGAGTTCATCCACTCAATCTGATCTGCGAGCAACATCAGAGTTGCAACCGCAGGAGTGTTGTAGGTCTGGTCGAGGCGAGAGTTCTCAATCGCAATTGTGAGGTCGAAGAAAGCTGGGACCCAACGTCCACTTGCCTTTATCTTTTCAACTCGCGCGATTGCAGCTGGGCTCATTAGGGCAAGCCAAAGTCCGCCATCAGAGGCAAAAGATTTTTGCGGGGCAAAGTAATAGGTATCAAATTCCTTAGCAGAGACAGGAAGTCCACCAGCAGCGCTCGTTGCATCAACAAGCACAAGCGCACCATCACTTCCAGCCGGACGAAGAATTGGCATAGCAACGCCAGTTGAAGTCTCATTATGAGTTAGCGCGTAACTATCAATGCCTGCCTCTACAACAGGCAATGGATGTGTTCCAGGTTCAGATTTAATAATTGATGGTTCATCAAGGAAGGGCGCTTCTTTAGCGGCGCTGGCAAATTTTGATGAGAACTCACCGAAAGATAGATGTTGGGACTTCTTTTCAATCAAGCAAAAAGTAGCGATATCCCAGAATGCAGTAGACCCACCATTTCCAAGAACTACTTCGTAACCTTCAGGAAGCTCGAAGAGCGAGCTCAATCCTGTGCGAACTCGGCCCACAACGTTCTTTACTGATTTCTGGCGATGCGAAGTTCCTAAAATTGAAGAACCGCTAGCGGCAAGGTTTGCGAGCGCTTCGCTTCTTATCTTGGATGGGCCGCAACCAAAACGGCCATCGCGTGGCTTTATCGAATCAGGAATCTTTATCTCAGACATAATTTGGTAAGCCTATCTAATTAATTAGGGATCGAAGTAATTATGGATAAAAACGTTCAAGCTTCCATGTAGAAGCATCTCTGGTGTAGCGAATCCGGTCATGTAGACGTGAGTAACGTCCTTGCCAGAACTCAATCATGGTGGGAATCACAAGGAAACCGCCCCAATGTGGCGGACGAGGGACTTGGCTACCTTCTGGATATTTCGTAGCAGATTCTGCCCAACGCTTCTCTAACTCTTCTCTTGAAGCTAGCGGAGCGGATTGATCACTTGCCCAAGCTCCGATCTGGCTAGACCAAGGACGCGTTGCGAAATATGCATCTGAATCAGCGGTGCTGATTCGAGTAGCCCGTCCCAAGACTTTGACCTGTCGCTCCATGGGATACCAAGGAAAAAGGAGTGAGACCTTGGGATTACTTTCAATCGATTTAGATTTAGCTGAGTTGTAATTGGTGAAGAAAGTAAAGCCTGCTTCTGTTACATCTTTTAAAAGCACAGTTCTTGTTGTGGGTTGCTCTTGAGAATTGGTCGCAAGAACCATCGCATTTGCCTCGACGACCATCGGATTATCGGATGCTTCCTTGAGCCAGAGCTGGAATTGTGAGATTGGATTTGAATTCAATTCGCTCTCATGAAGGCCGACTTCGCCATAGGAGCGGCGCATCTTGGAAATCTCATTGCGGTCCATGGCTGCCATAGGTGTATCTAACGTCACTTACCGGCCCGGGTCATCTTGGGTTTCGTCCTCGGTGTAATTGTGGGCAGAATACGCGCCATGTCAGATGACTTTAAGCCCGGACTTGAAGGCGTCATCGCCTTCGAATCAGAGATCGCAGAACCAGATAAAGAGGGAAGCGCCCTTCGCTATCGCGGAGTAGATATCGATGATCTAGTCGGTCGCGTCACCTTTGGAAATGTCTGGGGACTTCTCGTTGATGATGAATTCAATCCAGGGTTACCGCCGGCTGAACCATTCCCAATTCCAGTTCACTCCGGTGATGTTCGAGTCGATGTGCAATCTGCGATTGCGATGCTCGCGCCAGCTTGGGGCTTAAAGCCACTGCTTGATATCTCTGACGAAGAAGCTCGCTCGAATCTTGCTCGCGTCTCCGTGATGGTTCTTTCTTATGTTGCCCAATCAGCTCGTGGAACTGCACCAGCAATTCCACAGAGTGAAGTTGATAAGGCTCATACCGTTGTTGAGCGAATGATGATTCGCTGGCGCGGCGAACCAGATCCAAAACATGTTCGCGCTATCGATGCTTATTTTGTATCAGCTGCTGAACATGGAATGAATGCATCAACATTTACAGCGCGCGTGATTGCATCAACTGGCGCTGACGTTGCCGCATCGATTTCTGGCGCAATTGGCGCAATGAGTGGACCGCTACATGGTGGCGCACCATCTCGAGTGCTTCACATGATTCAAGCCGTTGAACAGCGCGGCGATGCAAGGGCTTATGTAAAGGAATTACTTGATAAGGGTGAGCGCTTGATGGGATTTGGTCATCGCGTTTATAGAGCCCAAGATCCACGTTCACGCACGCTCCGTCGCACTTGCGAAGAGTTAGGTGCGCCAAGATATGAAGTTGCGAAGGCGCTTGAAGAAGCAGCGCTAGCTGAACTAAGAGAACGTCGTCCCGATCGTGTTCTTGAAACAAATGTTGAATTCTGGGCTGCTGTACTTCTCGATTTCGCAGAAGTTCCACCACATATGTTCACGCCGATGTTTACATCTGCGCGCACTGCGGGTTGGTCAGCTCATATCCTCGAGCAGAAGCGCACTGGTCGATTGATCCGCCCATCAGCTCGCTATGTTGGTAAGGGACCACGGAAACCTGAGGCCGTAGATGGCTGGGATTCGACCGTGGGGATGCTTCACTCCTAATTCCCCTCCACCACGAACTGGTTCCTAAGTGGTTCAATACCTGTAAAGGCTCAATGAAAAAAAGAGCCCTTTATAACGAATCGATAATTTAGAAATTACGCCTAATTTCACTTTGACGGCCCGAAATGGGCGTTATGTAATTCGGGCATCTGTAGCCCCTCGCTACAGGATCCCTGCAGGATAAATAGGAGTACTAATGAAGAAACAAATTTTGAAAGGGTTTGCGGTTGCGGCCGCTCTCGCTCTAAGCGCGGGCGTCGTTACTCCAGCTCAGGCCGCGAATGAAATCGTTGTCTGGGCGGATGAAACTCGTGGACCAAATATTCGGGATGCTCTCGCAACCAAGAGCAGCTGGGTTAGCGGATACACAGTGACAGTTAAAGCATTTGCTAATTTCGATGCCCTAAAAGAGGCAATTGATAAGTCAACTGCAACATCTGGCCCAGATATCGTTGTTGGCGCAAATGACTGGGTGCCAACACTTGCTAAGAATGGCAAGCTGGCTCCGCTAACTCTTACAGCTTCTCAAAAGGCACGGTTTAGTTCATCTCAGTTCTATGACCTCTCATACAAGAAGAAATTGTATGGAATTCCGGTTGATGTGAATAACGTTGCGATGATTTATAACACCAAGCTAGTGACATCAGCGCCAAAGACATTTGGCGAGATGGTTGATTACTACAAGGCAAACAAGAGCTCCAAGAGCCTAAAGGCCGGACTTTGTGTTGCTGGTGGAGGCATGTCATGGGGCGCTCACTCCGTATTCTCGGCGCTCGGTGCTGATGCTTACTATTTCAATGCTGATGGTCGAATTAATAAATCACGCACATTCAATCCGAATGTATTTGGTTCGAATGTCCGTAAGTTCCTCATGGATGGCGGAAAGAGCAATGGCTTCTTCCCAGCATCCGATGCTGGCTGCAAGGACAACTTCCTAGCCGGAACTGTCCCATTTGCAATCATTGGAAACTGGGAGTGGAGTGATTACAAGGACAAGGGATTTGCAATGAATCTCATGCCAGTTCCAGGCGTAACTGCAAGTAGCCCAGGAAAAGCATTCGGTTCCGTCAATGGAGCGATGCTCACTTCATTCGCTTCAACGCGAGGCGTAGAAGCGGCTGCAAAGTCACTTCTTGTTGACTTCTTCGGTTCAACAGCAGGACAGGTTGCCTATCAGAAGATTGAGAAGCGACCACCAGCTGAAAAGGGAGCAGCTGCTGACCCATCGGTTTCCGATGGACAGAGAGGCTTTGGCGCATCGGCTGCTGAAGCGAGCATTCCGCAAGTTGGAGCAATTCTTAATGGACCTAGTGGCACAAGCTACTGGGATTCCGCTCCGGCTTTCTGGACTGCAGTTCTAGTAGATGGAAAGAATCCAGTAGTTGAAGCTAAGAAGTTGCGCGCAATTTGGAGCGCTAACTTGAAGGCAGCAGCTAGCGATATCTAGTCCAAGCTAGTTTGAAAAAAGGGAACTAGAGTGAGTATTCGCTCTAGTTCCCTTATCAATTGAGGGATAGGTTAATTCTGTGCTAATCCAGTTATTTAGAGGCAAAGTTGCACTCGCCTTTAAAGTAATCGTGCTTGCACTGGTAACGGCCCTTCTGATTACGCTCGCACAGAGCGCTTTTGCGCAAGAGCAGTACATCATCTCCCTATTCTTGGTAGCAACGATCTTTCTCCTCAATTACACATATTTCAGCAATAAGCGCGTGCCCCTAAAGTTCTTCGTCCCCGGAGTTATCTTGCTCTCCGCTTTTGTTCTAACACCAGTTCTCTACACCCTGGTGATGTCGACTTACACCTATAAAACCGGTAATTACATAAGTAAAGAGCAGGCAACGCAAAGAATTTCAGCTCTTGCCCTTGAACCAGATGAGAATGGGACAGCCTTCGACATTGTCGTTGGCGATTACCGTAGTGAACCAGCGCTCTTAGTCTCAGATATAAATACTGGCTCATATTTCATAGCAACTACTAAAGAACGAATCGAAATTGATTCTTCAGCTCTTACTATTGATGAGTATGAAGTTGCCACCGCCGCTCCTGACTTTGAGCCGTTAGAAGCTGGCGCGATTTCAGGAAGCGATGCGGCAAAGCTTCGATTCAAGTACTCCGATCCATACTTCATAGCAGTTGAGAGTTTGAATGTAGGCGTGGTCTTCAGGCAATCGCTTGAGTATCTTGCTGAGAGTGATCAATTTAGAAGTTTGATAACCAGTGATCTATATAGCGACAACGGTGATGGTAACTATGCAAATCTCAACGACCCTTCAGATAAGTTAGAACCAGGTTGGAGAGATCCGGCTTGGTTCTCAAACTATCTTCGACTCTTCCAAGATGATCGGGTCAGGGATCCGCTGGTTTCAGTCTTTATTTGGACGGTAGTTTTCGCCAGCCTTACAGTCTTAACCCAATTTGCATTTGGTCTATTTTTGGCCTTGGCGCTCAACAAACCGATTCGCGGTAGACGGTTATACCGCTCAATTCTGGTCCTTCCATATGCGATGCCGAGCATCATGTCGATCTTGATTTGGGGCGGAATGTTTAATACCGAGTTCGGCGCCATCAATGAAATTTTGGGAAGACAGATTGCTTGGTTTCAAGATCCTAACTTTGCTCGCACCGCAGTCATATTGGTAAATCTTTGGTTAGGCTTTCCATACTTCTATCTTGTTTCAAGTGGCTCACTCCAAGCAATTCCAAATGAGTTACTTGAAGCGGCGGCAATTGATGGGGCTAACCCGCGACAAGTCTTTAGGAAAGTGACGCTTCCCTTATTGCTACAGATACTGTCGCCACTACTGATTGCCTCCTTCGCCTTTAACTTCAATAACTTTAACTTGATCTACTTATTAACGGGTGGTGGGCCGAAGAATCAACTTGATGGTGAGATTGCCGGTGCAACCGATATCTTGATTAGCTATACCTATCAGATTGCTTTTGGCTCGAATGTTCAAGATCTAGGATTGGCGAGCGCAATTTCAGTAATTATCTTTGTAATCGTTGCTTCTATCTCACTCTACGGAGTTAGGAAGTCAAAGGTATTGGAGAGCTTCTCATGACCAGATGGCTACGTGAGAATCTTTGGCGCCATGTTACTGGCGTTGTGATGTGTTTATTTGCGCTATTTCC
>JALRKE010000031.1 GCA_023254845.1 Candidatus Nanopelagicaceae bacterium
ATCCGCAACAAGCGCGGCTATGCCCGCCAGGAATGGCAGAAGATGCGCGAGCGGAACGAGGCGCTGGACACACGGGTCTATGCGCGGGCCGCCGCTTGGATCCTCGGCGCCGACCGCTTTGACGAACGGATGTGGCGTCAGTTGGAGAACCAGGCCGGTATCGAAACCGCTGTCACCTCGCAAACGGCCGAGCCCGAGAAATCAACAGAACCGCAGGCGGGGCGGATTGCAACGCCCCGGCGGCGCGGCTGGAAGATCAGCACACCCAAATACATGGAGTGATCAAAAGCCGGAGAACACCATGTCGAGCGCCCCACGGATTTCGTAATCTGAGGCTGATAGATCAACGACAGGCCCGCCCTTAAGCACCGCAGATGTAATGGCAGCCATTTCAGCGGTGTGAAGCACATAAGCGGTACCATCGATATCCAACACCGGCTCAAGCCGACCGATGGCTTTAGGACCTGAAGCCAAGGGTATGAGCGGAGCAACCACGCGCGTGCCGGTCTCGATCAAATCCGTCTGCAGGTCGAGCACGAGACGATCGCCAGGCACCCGATAAACATGAAACTGCGCCATCAGCTGATCTTCAACACCTGAAGATCCGCCAAGGGCGTTCCGTTGGCTTCGATCCAGGCTCGGCGCTCCGCGATGGCTGTCGCATTCTCTTGCGCCCAGGCTTTGGCCTTTGCCGCGCGGACCGCTTCAGCAACAGTGCCTTCGATTTCGATAGCACCATCTTTTTTCGCCAAGCTTTTACCTCAATTTTCCGCTTTTGAACCTCATTTAGGCAGAGGGCGAGTCTAAGAGAGGGGGTAGAAAAAGGGAAATTCGGGCCCCCTCTAAAGGCCGACCCCACGGATCACGGCCAAAGCGAAGGCCCCACAGCCCACCCAGGCGGTGATTCCGAAGAGGAGCGGTTTCGCGCCCAGGGCACGAATTTGGGACCACTTCACCGAAAGTCCCATTCCAAATAGCCCGATGGAGAGTAAAACTTTTGAACTCTCCTTGCCGAAATCAACGATTGATTCAGGTAGAGATAGCGCGTTAACAACCAGGGCGCAGGCAATAAATGCAAATACAAAGGTTGGTGTTGCTTTACGCATTGAACCACTTCCCGCACTTCCTCTAGCGAGGAAGAGAATAAGCGGGATCAATAAAACTACTCGTGTCAACTTAACAATTACCGCAGAATCTAACGCTTCGTCGCTAACCATTGATGCAGCAGCAATGACTTGTCCAACATCATGCACAGCCGCGCCTATCCAAGCTCCGATTGTGGGATCACTTAAACCTAGGAAAGTAGCGATCAATGGGATGACAAAAACAGAGAGCGTTCCGCATAGCGTTACAACCGCAACTGCGTAAGAGACATCGCGATCTTCATTCTTACGAGTTGATGAAATCGCTGCGATGGCAGTCGCCCCGCAGATAGCGAAGCCGCCGGCAATGAGCGTCCCAAGTGAGTCAGAGATTCCAAACTTTTGACTCAGGAACCTCAGCGCGATGAATACAGTTACAACAATTAGCGCTACCGCTAGCAATCCCCTCGGCCCAACTTCAATAAACTTTTGAATTGAGATCTGAAAGCCGAGAAACACTACTCCGAGTCGTAAGACTCGCTTAGAGGCAAAAGTGATGACTGGTTTTCCGTTACTCCAATCCATCGCATTTCCCATGATTATGCCCAGTACCATGGAGAAGAAGAGCGGTGAGATTGCACCTTCAATTTGGTTTACTAAGTATGCAAGCGCAACTCCACTTAAGATAATCGAGAAATATTTGATATTAGTTGCGGTCAACTTCATGAGAAATTAGGTAGACCTAGCTTGTTAGACCAATCATTTAGATCCTTGATAACCGCCTCGGCCACAGTTATTTCATGGTTTTCGGCCTCATTCGGGTGAATTCGCTTTGCGCCAGGAACTCGCCCGCCGGTCTCCTTGATCTGCGACGCTAACTTATTGAAGTCAGCATAAGAAGCGGAATCACCTAGATCGCTTGGATCAATAGTTATAACAGTGTGTGAGATGCCTTGTGGTTTCGAATCATCATCGGGATTGAACATGTCAGGAACTTCGGTTGATAAAGCTCCACCGCTTAAACCAGAAGATAGCGACTCCACCATCAATCCGAGGGCAAATCCCTTTGCGCCACCGAGTGGAGCAAGCATTCCCATCAGAGCCTCTTTTGCATCAGTAATGGTCTTTCCTTGCCTATCTACCGCCCAACCTTCCGGAATCGTGCCACCACTCTTAGCCGCGGCGGCGATCTTGCCGCGTGCGACGGCTGAAGTTGAGAGATCGATAATCATCGGTGGCTTAGCTGGAATTCCTGCAGCGATCGGACTAGTTGAAAGTAGCGGTGCATTTCCTCCTACAGCTGGCATAACCGCAGGGCCATTAGTAAATATCAGCGCGATCTGCCCAGCATCTAAAGCCGGATAGAGATAAACACCGAGAGCCCCACAGTGACTTGAATTCTTTACTGAGACTAGTGAGATACCAAATTCTTTCGCCTTCTGTACTCCGATATTTGCAGCTTCCCAGAGTTGCCAATGACCCAATCCATCTTCACCATCGAGGCTAGTTATTGCACCTCTCTCTGAAATCGTCTTCAAATTAGCCCCGGCATTTACGCCACCCATAGTGATTCGCTTTAGATAAAACGGAAGGCGCATTACGCCATGTGAAGCATTGCCCCAAACATCTGAAAGCACAATCGCTCGTGCCGTTGCGTTGGCGTTGCCATATGGCACACCGACCTTTTCAAGGAGTGCAGTACACCGCTCAATTGCATCTGATGCGCTAAGGCTCATCGCGTGGCCTGCTTAATTTTGCCAACGGCATATTTATGTGGGGTTCCCATTAAAGCTGCCTCAATTTCACTTACCAATACTCTATTTATTGCTGCCTGGCTCTCCTTGGTGATCCCAGCAACGTGCGGGGTTAGTATCACATTGTTGAGTCCATTGAAGAGATCATCTTTTGGTGGTTCGCTAACTCGGACATCGAGGGCGGCGCCGGCGATCAAATTCTCTCTTAAAGCTGCTTCTAATTCAGATTCATTTACAACCTCACCGCGGCCGACATTTACTAGAAGTGCGCTCTTCTTCATCTTCTCAAGTAAAGAGCGATTTATCATGCCCGTTGTTTCTTTCGTGGCCGGCAGATGGATAGAGATCACATCAGATTTGGTGATAACCTCATCGAGAGTGGTTAGTTTTACTCCTTCAGCGCTCTTAACAAATGGATCATAGGCAAGTACTTCGCAACCAAAACCTTGTAATAGTTTTGCTACAGCTCTTCCAGTAGCTCCAAAACCCAATAGCCCCCATGTCTTATTTGAGATCTCACTTCCAGCGCCACGATTCCACTCGCCCGCGCGAGTGCTCTTATCTCTATCGACAATCGATCGTGCCAGCGATATAGCTAAACCTAAAGTGTGCTCAGCGACTGCTACCGCGTTTATTCCTAGCGCTGCAGCTACTACAACCCCATTTTCATCTGCTGCTTGAATATCGATGTTGTCTAACCCAACTCCAGCCCGCGCAATTACCTTTAATTTGGGCGCTGCTTCAATCAATTCTCGAGTAACTTGAGTTCTATTTCTAACCACTAACGCAGTTGCATCGGCTAGTTTAGATTTCAAATCTTCTTTTCTACTCCAGAGATCTGGCTCATGAGTGATCGGAAAACGTTCTTGGAGCTGGGAAAAATCATCGCTCCAAACATCTTCGCTAATCAAAATCATGAGCCAATCTCCAGTTTCAGTATCGAGTTTCTCTTTTTATGCCGAGATGTAGAGCTTGGTGAAGGTGTATTCGCGGTGACCAAGCGCCTCAGCAGCGCAAAGACGGCCATTTACAGTTCTTTCAATGACCTCCATCATCATGTCGCCGGCTTTAATCAGGTCATATTCCTGACGAAGTAGTCCGGAAACATCAAGATCGATGTGCTCTTTCATTGTCGCTGCAGTCTTCTTATTCGCAGTCAACTTCAAGACAGGTTCGATCGGATTACCAATCACATTGCCCTGGCCAGTTGGGAATAGATGAATCACAGCACCTGCAGCGGCCATGAGAGTTACACACTCCGCAGCAGCCGATGAGGTATCCATGAAGTAAAGACCTTGCTTATTGCGATCGGGTGCCTCAGCTGGTTTCAAGACTCCGATGACAGGAACTGAACCAGTCTTTGCGATATTGCCAAGCGCCTTCTCTTCGATTGTCGTCAGACCACCAGCAATATTTCCTTGGGTTGGTTGAGAACCTAAGAGATTGGCACCGGTCGACTCAATGACTTTGATGTAGTTGTCATAGGTATCTTGGAAAGCGCGACGACAAGCATCATCGATGCAACGATCTGCGATTAAGTGTTCGCCGCCAGTTAGTTCCGAGGTCTCACCGAAGAAGACGGTTCCACCAGCTGCAACCCAGCGATCAACGGCTTGGGAAGTTGTTGGGCATGATCCAAGTCCGGATGTTGTATCAGACTCACCGCACTTGATTGACATAATTAAATCGCCTGCAGTTGCCTCTTCGCGCTGAATCTCAGATGCATCTTGCAAGAAGATTTGGGCTACTCGAGCCGCATCGGCGATAGTTTGTAGATCACCTTTACCTTCAATTGAGAATGATGCAACGGGTTTTCCAGACTTTGCGATTCCAGCAGCAACGCGCTCAGTCCACTTTGGTTCGATTCCAATTACTATGACTGCAGCGACATTTCCATTTAGGCCGGTGCCGATAAGAGTTCTAAAGGTGAGCTCTAGATCTTCACCGAATTGGAGACGACCGAAGGCATGAGGCAGCGCAAGAGTGCCTGGCACTACTTTTGCAACAGCTTCGGCTGCAGCATTCGATAGGTCGTCAACCGGCAAGATAATGACGTGATTACGGATACCCATCGATCCATCTGGACGACGGTATCCGGTTAAGCGCGGCTTGCTTCCCATCTATAACTCCTCATGTTGTGTGTGTGGACATAATCTCCCTTTTTGATCGGCTCTGATGCGATGCCGACCTTAATTCCATATTTGATTATTGCTTCACCTTCAGCATGATCCTTTAACGCGAACTTATGTCCCAATGGGATTGCGTGATTAAGGACTGCGGTGTGCGGTGTCTGCTCTTTCACTGATAGCCCCTGCAGCGTGCCCGGTTGCAAGTCATCATTAGCAACCGCGACTGAGTCGCCATCATGGTGAAGGAGAAAATCAGGCACTTTTGCCATCTCTACTTCCCTTCTCTCTCGATTACTGAATACATCCCCATCAACTTCGCACCCCTGCAAGATATGCATCGAGTTCGGCTTTGCTAGGAATTCCACTTTGTCCATCAAGTGCGCGACATGAAAGTCCCGCAACTACATTTGCAATCTCAACGCTCTCCCGGGCCGACTTACCCCAAACTTGAGCGGCTACTAGCGCGCCATGAAAGACATCGCCGGCACCAAGTGTGGAGAGAATCTCTCCTTTTAGAGCAGGGACTTCACCGCTCTCAACGCCATTGCTATAAATACTTCCAGCGCCACCCTTAGAAATCACAACTAAGTTCTTATCGTTCTTTGCGCTATTTAAATCTGTAACTATATTTTCAGAGGGCGCATAGAGATCGTAATCTGAAGATTTCAAACCTGGGTATTTGTAGCCAATATCAATTGATAACTTCGCGCCTGCGCCCCTGGCGACTCCCCAAGCTCTAAGCGCTGACATACCTAGATGATCTACATGAATCCATGAATAACTCTCAATAGAGCTTGGTTTTCTTGGGATTTCACTATGTGGCTGGGCCATAATGGCCCGACTCTGGGTGGATTCTGAGACAACTATCGTTCCGATTGCAGTGCTGATCTTTGAATCAATAACTACATTTGAGGTATCAACACCCTCTAGTTTCAAATTATCAAAGATCTTCCGCCCGGCCTCATCATCTCCGATTACACAGGCAAGTGAAACGTCAATTCCCAAGCGCGCCATAGTCACCGCAGCGGTGGCAGCTGGACCACCAAAACCTTGGATAGTTTCTTTAGCAATTACCCGTTCATCGGCGTTCGGATATTTCTCCACCAGAACGATAGTGTCGAACGTAGCAACGCCGACAGCGAGGACTTTAGACATTAACCCTCGACTTTCTTAAGGTATTGAATCCAAGCATCGCGAGCGTTATGAATATGTTGAATTATCGTAAGTCTCGCCGTTATTGGATCTCGTCTTTCAATCGCCTCCAAAATCACACCATGCTCATCTTCAGATGCATCGATACGTCCTGGTAATTTCAAAGTGTTATCCATCGAGCGATACATGATTTCTTGCAGCGTTCCAAGAGTCTGATTTAGGAATTGGTTCTGAGCGCTTTTCACTATCGTTAGGTGGAAATTCATATCCAGCAGGCGTACTTTGTCGAAATCGATTGGATCTTGACTCACAGCTTCTTGTAGCGCTTGGGCCGCGCGCTTGATTGCCTCAAGCTGCTCTTCACTTCTACGTTCAGCCGCCCATTCGACCGCAGGAGCTTCGAGAATCTCACGCATTTGGAATAACTCCTCGATGGTGTGATGTGCGGCTCGAAGGGAATTACGGAGCTCTTCACCCTCTTGATCTTCAAGTAAGAAAACGCCAATTCCATGTTTGACCACTAAGCGACCTTGAGTCTGTAGAACTTGGATTGCTTCCCGGAGCGAAGACCTACTTATTCCAAGCTTTTTCGCTAGCTCCCGCTCGGGATCCAAGCGATCACCAGGACGTAAATCCGCTCGCTCAATGTAATCAAGCAAGAGTCGTGCCTGTGACTGGAGTCGTGGTGGCACTTTTACAACTGGAGAGTTCATTAGCCCTTGACCGCTCCTGCAGTAAGTCCTGATACGAAGGTCTTCTGCATCGATAGATACATAACAACCATGGGAACTGATGCAACCATCACAGCGGTAAAGATCATGCTGAAGTTAATTGCGTATTCACCACGAAAATCCAGAAGTGCAAGGGGTAGTGTTTTCAAATCTGACTGGGTGATCAATAAGAGCGGATAAAGAAGATCGTTCCAAGTAATAACAAATAGGAATATCGCTACCGCCGCCATAGAGGGCTTCGATAACGGAAGCGCAATTGAGCGGTATAAACGGAATGGTCGAGCGCCATCTATCGCGGCTGATTCATATAGCTCATGTGGAATTTGTCGGAAGAACGCAGTCAAGATGAATATGGAGATTGGCAATGTAGAAGCTACATTGATGATGACCAGCCCATGTAATGTATTTGTCAATCCTAATCTGACAAAGAGTTCATAGATACCAATGATGCTCGTCGCAGCAGGAATCGCCAAACCCAGGGTGAATAGAAGAAATAAGAATTTTCCAGTTACATTGATAGCACGAGCGATTCCAAAGGAAGCAAGGCTCGCTACAAATAGCGTTACGATTACTGAGAATAAAGTAACTATTGTGCTATTACGGAAATTCGTGATGATCTGTCCACCTTCAAGTAATGTCCGATAGTTCCTAAATGACCAGCTCTCCGGAAGAGCCAATGGCTTTACCATCAACTCTAAATCTGATTTAAATGAACCAAAAATAACCACCAAAGTGGGAACGACGATGAGGATTGCAAAAAGTGCGAGAGAGATGATTCGACTTACCCGATAGAACATGGCTTAGTACCTCGTCCTTAGTATCCGACGCTGTAGAGCGGTCAGAGCGAGAATGAAAATTACAAGGAAAATTGATTGGGTTGCGGCATAACCAAATCTGAATTCATTAAAAGCTGTGAGATAGATAAGGGTCACCAAAATACTTGAAGAATTATTTGGTCCGCCTTGAGTCATTGCATAAACGAGGTCAAATGCACGGAAGGATTGAATAGTCGTATATGCCATAACAACCGCGGTCGTTGGAAGCGCCATCGGCCAAGTTACCGACTTGAATTGTTGCCACCTTGAAGCACCATCGACTTCAGCCGCTTCATAAAGCTCTGCTGGGATCTGTTGTAGTCCAGCGATATAAACGACCATCATTTGGCCGGTGTGAAACCAAACTTGAGTGAAGGCAATCGCCCGAAGCGTAATAGTCTCGCTGCCTAACCAATTTAATGCCAAGAAATCAAGTCCGATTGAATTTAGAAAAACATTGATTGGCCCAAGGTTTGGTTCGTAGAGGAATTGCCAAACCATTGCAACAGAAACCGAGGATATAATTGTTGGGAAAAAGTATAAGGTTCTTAAAAATGTAGATCCGCGGGAATTCTTCAAGAGAAATATCGCGAAAATTAGCGAGAGAGCTGTTTGAAAGATTACGACAAGGAATGTGAATTCTATATTATTACTAAGAACTTTATTAAAAATATCATCATCTGTAACTAATTTTCTAAAATTACGGAGACCGACGAACTCTGGAACGCCAAACCCGTCCCACTTTGAGAGTGAATAGCGGAGATTACTAATTGTTGGGTATAGATAAAAGATCGAATAAAGCAAAAGGGCAGGAAGCGTCATCAAAAGCAAGGTTCGATCATTCGCCCTGGCCAATTTATTCTTTGGCCGAGGACTGGCGCCCTTTCGGGCGCCAGTTTCGGTTTTGCTCATTGGGATTAGCCCAACTTCTGCTTGATAAGTGCAGCGCCATCAGTAAGAGCTTTATCTACGCTCTCGCCGCCAACGATTGCAATTAGCGCATCCTCAAGGATGTCACGGACACCCTGGTTGAGGAAGATGAAGCGAGGTGCAAGCACCAAACGCTCCGACATGATGGATGCAGTATTGCGTAGGTTCTCATCCGTATAGGAGACATCGAGAACAGTTACATGCTGCTTTGTTCCATTTGCATACAACGTTGCAACTGGTCCGGTAAGAAGATAAGAAAGGAAGGCGCGAGCGATTTTCTGCTCAGTTCTTCCTGCATTCTTATTAACACCAAGGATGAAGGTGTTGTTGGTGATACCGGTATAGCGGGCATTGACATCCTCGGTCCAATTCATTCCGGTGATACCCATGTTGCCACTCATCTTTGGCTCTAGTTTGATGATTCCACCCATTGAGAATGAGCCGGTTGGAAGAATCGGAGACTTGCCGGTAGCGAATAGCGTGTTACCAGCAGCTTCAGTCACGCCTTTTGGATTATCTGGGAAGCAACCTGCATCACGAAGGTCTGCATACTTCTCAGCCATATCCTTAAACCACTTGACCGTGATTGCATCCTTGCCAGAGTCAATCGCAAGAATCTGCTCAGTTAGTTTTGCATCTGTTGATGCCGTGTTCATTAGAGCAGAGTTAATGATCTGTCCGGCTTGTGGACGGAATGCGCCCATCCAAGCCATCGGGGTATATCCAGCAGCTTTGGCCGTCTTGCAATAGGAGATCCACTCGGAGAACTTCTTAGGTAGTTTCCAACCTTCTTTCTTGAAGATCTCTATGTTGTAGATCGGATCATTGAATAGTGATTGCAGTGGGATTCCGAGTTGCTTGCCTTCATATTGGCCAGCGCCCATCATCGACTTGATCACATTTCTCTTGGTGAATTGCTCATTGGTCAGATCGGTATAGAAACCAGCTGTGGCAGCCTGATTGAACTGGGAGCCACGGAAAGTAGTGAATAGCGCTGCTTTCTTGTTGGTTCTAGCCTTCTGAAGAGCGGTTGCGGTGTAGTCACTTGAGTTAGAGATAACCTGAGTGACCTTTGCTCCTGGGTTGAGATCTTCAAAGTCAGAAATAATCTGATCGAAGACCGCCTTATCTTCTGCACGCCAGTGCCAGAACTCGATGGAGCCACGTGGCGCCCTGAGGGCAGCTCTTGGCTTCAAGTTAGATGCGCTGAGCTTTACCTTTGTCCAAACTAGACGTCCGGCAGAGTTCTTTGCGCAAACAAGAGAAGTAGAGAAGGTTCCTGTCGACTCTCCTTCATTTGTGCACTTTGCTCCGAGAGTTTCACCTGCTGCGAAACCTCCGGAGATTGGTAGAACTGTTACCGATGCAGCAAATGCACCAGCAATCAGCAAACGAAACGCTTTCGCGCTCTTGCTTACTTTCATTCTTTCTCCTTATTCGAGGGGTGGTGAATCATTCGATTACCACTCGGTTAGCGGAATGGCGAGCCGTTCCGCCATCCTTCGTACTTCAGGGCGGATATCGCGCCATGAGACAACGGTGTGATGAGGGAATCCGTTTTGGATCAACCCATTCACAAGTTGCCTTGCTGGAGCGTTTGTCCGCACCGTTGCGGTATTGCCTTGGAACCGATTAGGGGCCGATAGTGATTCACCACTAGTCATTACCAATCGGAGTTTGCTCTTGTTTGCTGGATCGATATCGGAATCCAGCCGAACAAGGACAACTGGACCGGTCTTCAAGGGGAAGTTTCCGGCCACACCTAGT
>JALRKE010000032.1 GCA_023254845.1 Candidatus Nanopelagicaceae bacterium
AGCGTTTGTTGCTCCGCTATGCCCCAGTAGATAAGTTATGACCCATGGACCTATTTGAATATCAGGCCCGCGATCTCTTCGAAGCAAAAGGCGTTCCAGTCCTAGGTGGTGCGGTAGCAACCACTCCGGAAGAAGCGCGTGCTGCAGCGGAAAAGCTAGGCGGCAGAGTCGTCGTTAAAGCACAAGTAAAGATTGGCGGACGCGGTAAAGCCGGCGGCGTTAAGTTAGCTGAAAACCCTGATGATGCATTTGAAAAAGCAAAAGCAATCTTGGGCATGGATATAAAAGGTCATTTAGTTCGAAAAGTAATGATTGCAGGGGCAGCTCCGATTGAGAGCGAGTATTACCTAGCTATCCTCCTTGATCGCGCCGCTAGATCCTTCTTGGTAATGGCATCGGTAGCTGGCGGTATGGATATCGAGGAAGTTGCGCATAAGACTCCTGAGAAATTAGCGCGGGTCCATGTAAATGCCAATCAAGGTCTTGATAAAGCAAAAGCAATTGAGATTGTTAAAAAAGGTGCTTTTCCCGAAGATGTAATAAATGATGTAGCTGATGTATTGGTAACGCTCTGGAAAACTTTCCAAGAATCAGATGCAACGCTGGTTGAAGTGAATCCACTCGTAAAGACGAAAGAGGGCAGGATTATCGCGCTTGATGGGAAAGTAACTCTCGATGATAACGCCGCTTTTCGCCACCCAGATCATGAGTCGCTAATCGATCACGCCGCCACCAATCCACTTGAGGCGCTAGCGAAAGAAAAAGATTTGAATTACGTCAAGCTTGATGGCGAGGTCGGAGTCATTGGAAATGGCGCCGGTCTAGTCATGAGTACTCTTGATGTAGTTGCTTACGCGGGTGAGAAATTTGGTGTCAAGCCCGCTAACTTCCTAGACATTGGTGGCGGCGCCTCTGCTCAAGTCATGGCTGATGGACTCTCAATCATCTTAGGCGACCCCGCAGTTCGATCGGTATTTGTCAATGTCTTTGGTGGAATAACCGCCTGTGATGCGGTTGCAAATGGAATTGTCCAAGCCCTGGAGATACTGGGCGATAAGGCGACCAAACCGCTAGTAGTTCGATTAGATGGAAATAACGTTAATGAGGGAAGAAGAATTCTCAATGAAGCTAACCATCCACTTGTAACTCAACTAGATACCATGGATGGGGCTGCCGCGCGCGCAGCAGAATTGGCGGCGAAGCGATGACAATCTTTATTGATGAGAACACAAAAGTGATTGTCCAAGGCATGACTGGATCGGAAGGTACAAAGCACACTCGCCGGATGATCGCTAGTGGAACAAAGATCGTTGGTGGCGTAACGCCTGGAAAAGGTGGCCTAGAAGTTGAAATAGAGGGAAAGAAACTTCCAGTATTTAACTCTGTTAAGGAAGCAGTTGCTGCCACCGGCGCAACCGCCTCCGTGGTCTTTGTGCCACCAAAGTTTGCAAAGGCCGCTGTGGTGGATGCGATTGATGCCGAACTGCCATTGGTAGTAGTTATCACCGAAGGAATCCCGGTACATGACACAGCAGCTTTCTTCGCCTATTCCCAAGAAAAAGGGAAGACTCGAATCATTGGACCAAATTGTCCTGGTCTAATCTCTCCTGGAAAGTGCAATATCGGAATTACTCCCTCTGATATCACGGGCCCTGGCAAGATCGGCTTAGTCTCTAAATCTGGAACTCTTACTTACCAGATGATGTATGAGTTAAGAGATATTGGTTTCACCACAGCCGTTGGCATTGGTGGAGATCCAATAATTGGAACAACACATATTGATTGCCTCCGTGCATTCCAAGATGACCCCAACACCGAAGCAATCGTGATGATTGGCGAGATTGGTGGCGACGCAGAAGAGCGAGCCGCTACATTTATCAAGGAATATGTAACTAAACCAGTCGTTGGATACGTTGCTGGATTTACCGCTCCCGAGGGAAAGACCATGGGACATGCGGGTGCAATTGTCTCGGGTTCTTCTGGAACCGCTGAAGCGAAGAAAGTTGCTCTCGAAGCAGCTGGAGTTAAAGTCGGCAAAACCCCAAGTGAGACCGCTCGACTACTTCGCGGAATTCTAAAAGCCTAGCAATGACGCGAGTCCTGCGCGTTGGTATCCAACAAGGGATTCGTAGTCTTACTTTGATTCTTCTCCCAATAGCTTTTATCTCATTAGTTGCTTGGGCGACTGCGGGAAGTTCATCTGGAAATACCGCCGATCCACTTCGTGCTGCGCTCTGGATATTTCTTGCACTTCATCAAGTGCCACTCCAACTCTCACTTTCTGATGCCACTATCTCTGGTTCTTTTACATTTTTACCTGTCGGTGGCCTACTAATCCCGTTCTTCGCCACGAGAAGTGGGTATCTTCGAATGGTTGAGACTCTCGGTGAGCCAAACCACCGCGAGCGTCGCTCTTACATAATCTCAATTGCTACTAGTTATGCGCTCTTGGGTTATCTATTTGTGTACACATCGCTCGGGGAGACTGTAAGCGTGGCTCCTTACATTGCAATCCCGATTCTCTTCATAGTTTCAGCGCTATCGGCATTTCTAGTTAGCGGAGCGCTACCAAAGCACTCGGTACAGTTTCCCTGGCAACGTGCGCTACGAATAATTTGGATTGCCCTAGTTGCGTTGTTAGGTTTCAGCTCACTTATCTTGGCAGCCTCGTTGATCTATCACTTTGAGATAGTTTTGAATCTAACTCGAGTGATTGAACCGGGAATTTTCGGGGGATTAGTCTTACTGCTAGGTCAACTTTTGTATCTACCAAATGTTGCGGTGGCAACGCTTAGTTACATATCCGGTGCTGGCATTTCAATTGGTGAAGGAAGCTTGCTCTCTCCGTTTAGCCATCGTATCGATGAGATTCCAGCAATTCCGTTATTAGGTGCCCTGCCAGTCACTAACCAATTTCTCGTACTTTTCCTATCGATATTCATAGTAGGAATCGGAGCGGTAATTTCTCGTTATGGTCTACAAACCTATAGCGACTTAAGTGAGACCAGACGTTTCTATATTGCAACCTCGCTAATTTCATTGGCGTTGTTTTTTGCGATTGCTAGAGCAAGCAGCGGTCAACTTTTATCTGCGAATCTGCCGTCAGTTGGGCCAATTTGGTGGGCTCTACCAATCGTTGTAACGGCGCAATTTGCGCTTGGTGGCGCGCTCTTCATCCTCACTCCTAGAGTTCTCGCAAAGCTAAAGCGGTAAATTAGACTCTCCGCATGGCAGCGACGGTGAAGATTCTTAATGGGCGAAAACTTGCCGCTGAGTTAAAGACCAAAATCGCCTCTCAAATTAAATCTGAAAACTTAAAGCTGGGCCTTGGAACAATCCTGGTCGGCGCCGATCCGAGTTCGCACTCTTACGTAGCCGGGAAGCATCGCGATTGTGCAGAGGTAGGAATCAACTCGATCCGTATTGAGTTACCCGAAAGCGCCTCTGAGAGTGAGATTCTCGCAGCGGTGGCTAAGTTAAATAGCGATTCAAATTGCACCGGCTTTATAGTCCAACTCCCATTACCAAAGGGAATCGATGCAAATGTAATCTTAGAAAAAATCGAGCCCACCAAAGATGCCGATGGGTTACACCCAATGAATCTTGGAAAATTGGTGCTTCAAGAGAGAGCGCCGCTGCCTTGCACGCCTCAAGCGATTTTTGAGTTGGTATCTCAAAATGGAATTTCTTGGGAGGGTAAAGATGTCGTAGTGCTCGGTAGAGGCACTACGGTAGGAAGACCCTTAGGTCTCTTACTCTCCGGGAAAGGCGCGAACGCGACCGTTACTATCACTCATTCAAAGACCGGCGATCTAATCTCTCATTTACATCGCGCTGAAATTATTATCGCTGCTTTAGGACAACCTCATTTCTTGAAGAGTGAAATGGTCAGAGAAGGTGCCGTCGTGATTGATGTCGGCTTAACTCGAATCGGGGATAAATTAGTCGGCGATGTAGACCAAAGTGTTTACGAGAAAGTAAGCGCTTATTCACCGGTCCCGGGCGGGGTCGGTCCGCTTACGCGTGCAATGTTACTGAGGAATGTTCTGGAGCTTGCTCGAAAGAGCCTTCATTGAAACGGTTCTCTTATCTGATCGCACTAGTTGCTCTTGCAATCTCCGGCTTATTATCAGTTCGAATTGGCGCCATCACACTCGCGATAGCTCTAGCTACCTTTTCGATCCCAGGTTTTAGAACCAGCCGACCGTTAGAGAAAATAGTTACGCTTCTTTTAGTGGTCTCGCTCATAACCGTCGCATTGGCGCTTCCGCGGAGGTAGCCGGTAAGTTCTGCCGCTATGAGCAGATCAGGGAAAGTGACCGTTGTTGGGGCTGGATTCTATGGATCTACGACCGCTCTTCGATTAGCGGAATATGACATCTTCGAAACCGTCGTCATCACCGACATCGTTGAAGGTAAGCCAGAAGGCATTGCGTTAGATATAAATCAGTCAAGATCTATTGAAGGATTTGAGACCAAAGTTATCGGACAGACAACCAACGCAGAAGGTGCTGGATATGAAGCAACGGCAAACTCCGATGTGGTAGTCATAACTGCTGGATTACCGCGCAAGCCGGGGATGAGCCGGATGGATTTAATTGGAGTTAACGCAGGTATCGTCCGTGGCGTTGCTGAAAATATCGCCAAGCACTCTCCAAATGCAGTTTTGATTGTCGTATCAAATCCACTTGATGAGATGACTGCGCTTGCCCAGATTGCATCTAAGTTTCCACATAATCGCGTCATGGGCCAAGCAGGAATGCTTGATACTGCACGATTCACTCACTTTGTCGCCGAAAAGTTAAACGTCCCAGTATCTTCGGTTAAAACTCTAACCCTAGGTTCTCATGGTGAGACGATGGTGCCTGTCCCAAGTCGATGCACAGTGAATGGGAAACCATTAAGCGAGTTACTTGCCCCCGCTGAGATAGAAGATCTAGTTACGAGGACTCGCAATGGTGGCGCTGAGATTGTTGCGCTATTAAAGACTGGTTCTGCTTATTACGCTCCATCTGCTGCTGCTTCTCGAATGGCGCGCGCCGTAATCACCGACTCGCGCGAAGTGATGCCGGTATGTGCGTGGGTCACTGGAGAATATGGAATCTCCGGTGTCTACCTTGGCGTAGAGGCTGAGATTGGAAGAAATGGAATTTCCAAGGTCGTTGAAGGCTCACTTTCAACGAATGAACTTGAAGAGCTAAAGAAGGCAGCCGAAGCAGTCCGCTCAAAGCAAGCAGATGTGAAAGATCTATAGAGAGGAAGCAATGTCAAAGATAAAAGTAGAAGGAACAGTCGTTGAGCTAGATGGTGATGAGATGACCCGAATCATCTGGGACTTCATCAAGAAGCAACTCATCCTTCCTTATCTTGATATAAATCTTGAGTATTACGACCTTGGCATTGAATACCGTGACTCAACAAATGACCAGGTCACAATCGATTGTGCGAACGCAATAAAGAAGCACGGAGTAGGCGTTAAGTGCGCGACCATCACCCCAGATGAGGCTCGAGTAAAAGAGTTCAATCTCAAACAAATGTGGAAGTCCCCGAACGGAACGATTCGTAACATCCTCGGTGGAGTGATCTTCCGGGAGCCAATTATTATAAAAAATGTTCCAAGGTTGATTCCTCATTGGAGTAAGCCGATCGTGATCGGTCGTCATGCTTTTGGAGATCAGTACCGCGCTACTGATTTCAAAGTGCCTGGGGCTGGAAAGTTAACAGTTACCTTCACCCCGGCTGATGGTTCAGCGCCGATGGAATTCAATGTTTTTGATTTTCCAAGTTCTGGCGTAGCGATGACGATGTACAACCTAGATCAATCCATCCGAGACTTTGCACGTGCATCGTTTAATTACGGGTTGACCCGTAAG
Source organism: Candidatus Nanopelagicaceae bacterium (assembly GCA_023254845.1). Classification (GTDB taxonomy): domain Bacteria; phylum Actinomycetota; class Actinomycetes; order Nanopelagicales; family Nanopelagicaceae; genus MAG-120802. The sequence goes on from JALRKE010000032.1 coordinate 5,874, forward strand.
TACCCGGTCTATCTCTCAACAAAGAATACGATCCTTAAAGCTTACGATGGTCGCTTCAAAGATATCTTTGCCGAAATCTTCGAGAGCGAATTTAAAGCGGAGTTCGACAAGCTTGGTCTTGAGTATGACCACCGCTTAATCGATGACATGGTCGCAACATCACTTCGTTGGGAAGGTGGCTATATCTGGGCATGTAAGAATTACGATGGCGATGTCCAGAGCGATACTGTCGCACAAGGTTATGGCTCACTTGGTCTTATGACCTCGGTCTTGATGACCCCAGATGGCAAGACCGTAGAAGCCGAGGCTGCTCACGGAACAGTCACACGCCACTATCGCGATCACCAAGCCGGAAAAGCTACTTCTACAAATCCAATTGCCTCAATCTTTGCCTGGACTCAAGGTCTCCAACACCGCGCAAAGTTAGATAACACTCCAGAAGTCGCAAAGTTCGCCTCAACTTTGGAGCGAGTATGTATCGAGACAGTTGAGAGCGGAAAGATGACAAAGGATCTTGCGCTTCTTATAAGTAATGATGCGCCATGGCTAAATACCCAAGAGTTCTTGGCGGCGATTGATGAGAATCTCCAGAAAGCAATGAAATAGATTCCTAACTAAAAAAGCCCCCGAAATCGGGGGCTTTTTTGATTTCTGTTTAGCTGATGCGATCGCCAGTTGCAGCGCTAAATAGATGAATTGATTCGCCCTTGGCCGAAACTGTAACGGTCTGTCCCGGCTTTGGAGGGTTCTTTGGATCCCAACGGATAATTACCTGGGCGCCTTCATCGCTGGCATTATTGAACTTAACGGCGCTATCGGTTGGCTTTCCGTAAACGAACGCATCGGCACCAAGTTCCTCAACAACCTCTACTTGAACTTCAAATCCCTTAGAGGCGGGAGCAAAACCTTCGGGGCGGATACCAACAATTACCGAATCTCCAGCCTTTGATGGAACATCAATATCGAGATGGCCGAGCTTGGCTTTGCTGCCAGAGACAGGTGCAATCAAGAGATTCATCGCAGGCGAACCAATAAAGCCAGCGACGAATGCATTTGCTGGACGATCATAAAGATTGCGTGGAGTATCTACTTGTTGCAGTAGGCCATCCTTGAGGACCGCAACGCGATCACCCATTGTCATGGCTTCTACCTGATCATGCGTTACATAAACTGTGGTGATTCCAAGTCGGCGCTGGAGCGCTGCGATCTGAGTTCTTGTAGCAACTCGGAGCTTCGCATCAAGGTTTGAGAGCGGCTCATCCATCAAGAAGACTTGTGGTTCGCGAACAATTGCGCGGCCCATAGCAACGCGCTGACGTTGTCCACCGGAGAGCGCCTTTGGCTTGCGCTCTAAATAAGGTTCAAGATCGAGTAACTTGGCAGCTTCAAGGACTCTGCGATCGCGCTCTTCTTTCGCCACCCCGGCAATCTTGAGCGCGAAGCCCATATTTTCTGCGACTGTCATATGTGGGTAAAGCGCGTAAGACTGGAAGACCATTGCGATATCTCTATCTTTTGGCGCGACATTTGTGACATCGCGATCTCCGATGTAGATAGCTCCGGTATCGATCTCCTCCAAACCTGCAAGCATGCGAAGCGATGTTGATTTTCCACAGCCAGATGGTCCGACGAGTACAAGGAACTCACCATCATTTACTGTGAGATTCAATTTATCTACAGCAGGAGTTGTGGTTCCGGGATAGATGCGAGATGCATCTTTAAATACGACTGATGCCATTTTTTCACTTCCTTCTCCGGGCAGGTACGTGCCCGACGGTCCGTTGGATGAAGCAAGGTCCCACCACTTTGTGGGTCGGGCGAAGGCTATGCGAGAGCTGAGCGTGAGGGAAGGGTTTTTGGCTTTCTTTTTCACCCTTCGGCTACCCTTAGCCAGCCTATGGACCCCGATGGTGCGTTTTCGGTCGCTGCATTCTCAAGCGACCTAATAGTCGTACTCCTCTTCATCCTCCTCGGATCAATCTTCGTTGCCGCTGAAATTGCCCTGATCTCACTCCGTGAGGGCCAGATCAAAGCAATGGCCGAGAAGGGTCGACGCGGAAAGAAAGTGGCGGAGCTCGCCAGCCATCCCAAAAACTTTTTGGCGGCCGTCCAAGTAGGGGTAACTCTCTCTGGATTTCTCTCAGCTGCCTTCGGTGCGGATCAACTTGGAGATTACTTGATTCCAATCCTTGAGGGCTGGGGACTTAGTACAAATGTTGCGGCGGGGTTCTCGTTAGTCCTTCTTACCCTCGTGATTGCTTACTTCTCACTAGTCCTTGGTGAATTAGTTCCTAAGCGGGTTGCAATCTATAAGACAGAACAGATCGCACTTGCAGTAGCAACTCCGGTCTCAATTGTCGCATTCGTATTTCGTCCCTTGATCTGGCTTTTAGCTCATTCCTCTGATCTTATTTTGCGAGCCTTTGGCATTGACCCCAAGGCGTCTCGCGAAGAGATCACCGAAGAGGAGTTAGTCGACCTTGTAACCGGCCATAAAGCGCTCTCTGAAGAAGAGCGCGACATCGTCGAAGAAGTCTTCAATGCAAGCGAGCGACAGGTACATGAGGTTATGGTGCCGCGTACTGCAGTCGATTTTCTAGATGCCGGGCTCTCGCTTAATCAGGCGATAAGGGTTGCCGTCGAGAAGGCACATTCTCGCTTTCCAGTTGTTCGAGGTACCAGCGATGAGGTGATTGGATTTATTCACGCGCGAGACTTACTTGAACGTCCCGAAAATAGTAAAACGGTTATGGATATTGTCCGTCCGATAATCTTCTTGCCAGGAACAAAGGGAGTTCTTCCAGCTCTTTCTGAGATGCGCGCAAAGCGCCAACAAATCGCGATTGTGCTTGATGAGTATGGTGGCACCGATGGAATTGTCACACTTGAAGATTTAGTGGAGACGCTAATTGGCGATATTCACGATGAGTATGACGATGTCGCCGAAGAGGTCTCAAACACTCAAAAAAGCGGCGTCTTCGAAATCGACGGCTTAATTGCCCTGGAAGATCTCGCAGAGCAGACCGGTGTTGAGATTCCTGAGGGTCCTTATGAAACTCTCAGCGGATATGTGATGCATGAACTCGGTCGAATTCCAGAAGTAAGCGATGTGGTGGAAGTCCCGGGTGCAGAGATAAAAGTCTTATCAATGGAAGGTAAACGCGTTGGTTCACTTCTATTGACGAACACGAATTCGAACAAACACCTGAGAGAATAACCAAGTGAAGCGGATCCTTTCGGGCATACAACCAACTGCGCAGTCGCTGCATCTCGGAAATTATCTTGGTGCAGTAAAACAATGGGTTGAGCTACAAGAAGGTAATGACGCTTTTTACTGCATCGTAGATCTTCACGCACTTACTATCGAGACCGAGCCGTCGGCCTTACGTCGACGGACTCTCGCATCTGCGGCCCAATTAATTGCACTTGGACTTGATCCAAAGAAGTGCACTCTATTTATCCAGTCGCATCTCTCAGAACATAATCAATTGGGTTGGGTTTTTGAGTGCATAACTGGCTTTGGTGAAGCTAGCCGGATGACTCAATTCAAGGATAAGTCCCAGAAATCTGGAGCGGACCGAACCGTCGTCGGCCTCTTTACATACCCCATGCTCCAAGCCGCCGATATCTTGCTCTATCAAGCAAATAAAGTGCCAGTAGGTGAAGATCAACGCCAACATATCGAACTCACTAGAGATTTAGCGCAACGATTTAATTCAAAGTACGGCGATACCTTTACCGTCCCCGAGGCACATATCATCAAGGCTTCTGCCAAGATAAATGACCTTCAAGATCCAACTGCGAAGATGAGTAAGTCTGCCGCATCAAATTCCGGAGTAATAGATATCTTGGATAGCGCTGACGTTAATGTAAAGAAGGTAAAGAGCGCGGTCACCGATACTGGAAAAGAAGTTAAGTTTGATGAGAAAAATAAGCTACTGACGATTCATTCATCTCTATCGGGTAGGTCAATTGCAGACCTCGAAAATGAATTTGCCGGCAAAGGCTATGGAGATTTTAAAAGCGCTGTTGCTGAAGTGGTCACAGACTATTTCACACCGGTTAAGTCACGAGCAGAAGAACTTCTGAAAGATGAGGAAGCGCTAATTTCGATACTCCGCGAAGGAGCCGAGAAAGCCCGCGTTGTGGCAAATAAGACTTTGAAGAGTGCTTACGATGCGCTCGGCTTAGTG
>JALRKE010000033.1 GCA_023254845.1 Candidatus Nanopelagicaceae bacterium
GTAACCAACCTGCATCGCTAAAACTGCCAAAGATATAGAGATCATTCTGGCTTAACCAGAGATAGTAAAAGTCACTCGCCGTAAAAATAGCAACACCGAGTAAAAAGAGAAGGGTTCGCTTACTCAAGCGCTGCAGTAAAACTATTCCAACCACCGTTAGAAGTAATACCAAGTCGCCAACGGGGTAGATAATCGTTAAAAAGACTTGATATTGACTCCCGGATATTTCTTCAGAGGCGGGTTTTAGAAAGATAGTAGAGAGCAGCGCGGTACCACTCAATGCGATGACTAACGTGTCTATCAATTCAAGGCGACGGCTTTTGGCCTGATTCCGAAGGGATCGAATGGCACCAAATATCGCTAGGGGATAAAAGAGCGAGTAGGCAACTTCTGAGAATATGCTTAACTCCGTATTGAAGAAAGAATCGATAGATGAAGTTATAGAGCCCGCTCCCCAAGCAAGCAGGGCAAGCGCAACGACTTTCTGGCCAAGATCATCATCAGGAAGCGGGGTAAAGAGAATTCCGATTACCGCAGCGATTAGTACGAAGTTATAAAGAATAAGTTCGCTCCACCACGTTGGCTCTGAAAAATATCTGAGAATCAAGTAGCTAACTAAGAATGCAGTAGCGAGCCATCGCGTAGAGGAGTAGATTCGCACCCTTGAAGCGTATTGAAAGGCTGAATATGGAAAGCGAAAATTCTCTATCGAGACGTTCCCTACTTTGTGGACTTGCAGTCCTCACGCTCGGTTTAGTACCTGATAAAGCCCTTGCGGCAACTGGCGTAAAGGTGCTACCAGATGGGAAAGTAGAGATTCGCATCGCTTCGAATCGCAGCCTAAAAAAGGTGGGCGGAGTTGTTCAATTCCGCGACGGTACGGGAAGATCCCTGGCATTAGTTAGAACTTCAAAAGCCGTAAAAGGTTTTCGAGCCATAAACCTCTCTTGCACACATGAGGGAACTAAAGTTGGGTTGAGTGGAGACAAGTGGGTCTGTCCAGAACATCGTGCTGAATTCGCCATCGATGGCTCAGTGCAGGTAGGACCAGCTAAGACCAACCTACGTTCAGTTCCTGTCAAAGCAACAAAGAAACGAGTAATCGTCGGCTAAGTTTTACAAACCTTTCTGGCAGGCTTGATTACGTCCCTTTAAGTTCGATTTAATCTCGACCTCAGAAGCCGCGATTGTCTGGTTCTGAATATCCAATCTCTTCTGTTGCGCTGAGACATCTTCCGCTTTGTCGCGAAGGCTCTTAGCTGCACGGGTGAAGCCTGCTATCGCGCGCTCGTAACTTGCGACCGCGTTCTTCCACTGATTGGTAGCTTTCTCATAAGCGGCGCCCTTGGCCAAATTCTCCTCATAAGATGCCTTTGCTGCTGTTAACTTGATCTGCGTCGCAGCAATTTTGGCGTCATAATCCTTAGCCTTTATCTCTGCCTCAGGAACTTCTTTGACTAGCTCATCTAGCTTTGCTGTAGCGGTCGCTAGTCCAGCTTTCAAAGTCTCTAACCTAGTGACTGATTCTGTGTAGAGAGTATTCGCTTCAATGCATCCTACCCAGACCCAAACTCGCTTTGATTTTGCATATCGGGGATTCTTGGCGCAGAGATACTCATCCCCTTTTATTTTGATCGTCTTTCCAGCCTTCTTGCAACGATCTCCGGGTTTGACAGCAGCGTTTGCCGGAATCGCAGATGTTGTTGCGGCTAGAAGGGCCATGGCTGCGATAACTGATGCTTTTTTGCCGAGGGTGATTACTGCTTTATTCACTATTCCTCCCAAAGGGCTGTCGGATTCAATAGGAAAAATCCTAAAGGTTGAAGGGTCAAAATTTGCTCAACGAACCTCCACAGGAAGTGAGGAATTTGCTGAGAATTAAGGTTAACGCTGGCGTTTGCGAGCGTTCATACCAACTTTTCTCACGAAAGGACGGGGCAAATAGCGCATTAGGAATGTGAGTAACTTGTATTGGGAGCCAGGGATGGAGAGCGCTTTACCTTTTTGGGCGCTCTGCCAAGCCTTTGCCACAACCTCACTAGCGTCAAGCCAGAGAAATTCCGGAAGGCCACTCATCTTCATGCGTCCTCTCTGGTGAAATTCGGTACGAGTAAAGCCAGGGCAGAGAGCATGAACTTTGACACTTGTGCCTTGAAGTTCGGTATGTAGCGATTCGCTCATAACTGTCAGATATGACTTGGCGGCGCTGTAGCTTCCCCCAGCGATCCAGCTGGCAACGCTGGATACATTGATGATCGTGCCGCTATCCCGCTCTTTCATTGCCGGCAAAACTGCATGCATAAATCGAAGCGGTGCCCGAACAAGCACATCCAATAAATCATTCTCTGATTGGCGATCGCTAACTGCAAAACTCTTATTGATTCCAAATCCAGCATTGTTAATTAAAACTTCTATCGGCCGACTGATGTTCTCTAGGCGGAGCTCAATAGTTCTAATTCCTTCATTAGTTGCAAGATCAGCTCTGATGACCTCAACTTCAACTCCATGTTTGCTTCGCAGATCATCAGCTGACTTTTCTAGCCGCGCTAGGTCGCGGGCAGTGATAACCAAGTCATGTCCTAGTTGAGCAAGGTGTTCGGCAAAGGCAGCGCCAATACCAGAAGTAGCCCCGGTGACGAGGGCAATCGGCCTATTACTTGTTTGAGCCACTACTTCACGATACCGGCAGTGGACTCCTCTCGGATATGCCAGGTAGCCCCATATTCCTTCATCAAATCCAAGAAGGGCTTAGGATCAAACCATTCTGGTCCGTTTACGCCCAGCGGTTTCCAAATTCCCTTATCAATGAGCTCCATAGCAATCACCGGATTAAGGGCGGTCTGCCAAACAACTGCTTGATCTCCATACTCTTTCATCGACCACTCGTTGTCAACAACGCTATAGATATATAGAGCCTTCGGTTCACCCTTCTTATCAAGACCACGAATTAACGCACCGGCACAAGTCTTGCCTTTCATGCGAGAACCAAGCGTTGCCGGATCTGGGAGTGAAGCAGCGAGTAGGTCACGTGGCGCAACTGAGACGCCTTGAACTTCAACGTTCTCTTTTCGGTCCATTCCGAGCATATTTATAGTCTTGAGAATCTGAATGAATTCAGCGCCAAGACCGTATTTGAAGTTCACTTTCTTCGCGTCAATCTTCTGGGGAATTAGGACTACCTCTTCGTGTTCGACATTGACGCACTCAACAGGTCCGATGCCCTCAGGAAAGTCAAAAATCTCCGATTCGCTAAACGGTTCAGTCGTAAACCAACCACGTCCATCTTCCCAAACTAGCGGTGGATTTAAACACTCTTCAATAGTGGTCCAGATGGAGAAGGAGGGTGCGAAGTCAGCTCCCTCTACTCTTAGGTTCGAGCCATCCAAAATGGTTATCGAATCTATCCGACTAAAAATCTCATCGTCTGCATATTTTGCGAAGATATCGCTCATGCCTGGTTCAACGCCCATTCCAACTAACGCATAGATTTTTCGCTCTTCCCAATTCCAATCTCGAGCAAATTGTTCATCGCCCAACTTCACGCCGGTTTCAGTATGCGGATAGAGGGGGTGGGGGCGAGATAGCGACATTGCCATATCGATGTAATTTGCACCCTCTATTTCGCAGGCCAAGAAAATAGGCATGACAAATCGCGGATCAACAGCATTGACTACAACATCAGGATCTACATTTCTGATTAGCTCGCGAAGATCCTCAAGTTCAGCCGCATTAACTTGGGCAGCCGAAAAACGATCATCTTTAAGCCTTGCTACAGCCTCTTGAGCGCGTGACAGGGTCCGATCAGCGATGACCATCGAAGATATAAACGATCTCCGTGATGCGATGTTACTTATCGCTCTACCGACCCCACCTGCACCTACTACCAGCGCTTTCATGGTGAAATCAACTCCAAACGAGATTTGAATGGAGTTTAACTTAGAGTAATTTTTAAAGCAATTTACCGCATGATTACGCTCAATTATTATTAGATAATTCTCAGGTAAGTCCTTGTAGCTCAGTGGATAGAGCAACCGCCTCCTAAGCGGTAGGTCGCCGGTTCAACTCCGGCCAAGGACACAAAATCTAATAATTTGAATCTGAATCTAAGTTATTGATTAAATTCGAATTTCATAATACGGATTTAGAATAGTAAGTGCACCGTTTTGTTCTCCGACCATTCCCTCTGCAATAAGAGTCAATCCAACTTCAAGTCCAGCGATTTGACGACGCCCTAAAAATTGAAGAGTCACACCACCACTCTCATCCCAAATCTCAACCTCTAGAGTTGGCGCAGAAGCCATAGGAGAAGGACGAATTGCAGTGACTTTCCCAATGACGTGAGCTCGCTTGCGCCATTGAATACTTCCAATTGGCATCATAGTTTCTTGATAATGACTTACCTTTTCCCTGTTTGTTATCCACTTACTTTGGGCACGTGCGGGAACTGTTGCTTGCTCTCGAGTTACTTCACTCTCTTTCTCCATTAGAGATTTGCTATAAATCAACTTATCTATATCAAAAGGAACAATTGTTGCGACGGTTCGCGAGAGTTGTGAGATAGGACGGGCAATCTCTTCAGCAGTTTGATCGTGGAGCAGTCGTCCAAGCAATCCTTTATAAGCGCGGCGAGGTAACAGTAGAGTTAATTCAACATCGGAATTTTGAGTGGCTCTCAACGCATAATCCACGGCTGCATTTGGAAGCCTTCTATCTGGACAGTCAATAAACTCAATGGGCACATCATCAAGAGCATGATTGGTCACCCAAGCATCCCTTATCTGATCTGCTTTTAGGTCGTCGAGAACAAAATGCACTGCATGAAGTGTTCTTGGCTTAAGACTACGCGCATAACGAATGGTTCCTACAGTTGCAAGGTCGACGGAATCCACCAGGACCGTTACGTCATGACGGGTGATATTAGTAGCGCGTTCTTGATCTTTTCTAATCTCTAAAGCTTTCTTTTCAGCCTCATAACGTTTATTTAGTCTTAGGAAAGATGCAACAAGAATTGGGGTAATTAATATGACGAACCATGCTCCTTGGCTAAATTTCACTACCGCAAATATCAATACGACGAGTCCGGAAATCAATCCTGCGGTCGCATTGACAACAAACTTGGCTCTCCAATGTTTAGCTTTTTTAATTAGGTTATTCTTTGCCATTCCAAGGCCAGAAATTGTGAACGCAGTGAAGACGCCTAGAGCATAGAATGCGACAAGTAAGCTGACAGAAGCGCCACTAATAAAGACAAGCGCTAGAGCCGATCCGGTTAGCACTAAGATTCCATTTGAGAAGTTCAATTTGTGGCCACGTTTAGTTAGCCATCTTGGTAAATAACCATCTAGAGCGGCGTAATTAACAACAATCGGGAATGCACTAAAAGTTGTATTTGCTCCCGCGAAAAGAATAAGCATCGTCGCAGCTTGTACGAGATAAAAGAGGACATGACCGATACCACTTTCCCCAAGGATTGCTTGTGCAACTTGAGAAATAACTGTTGGCGATTCATCCTGGTATGGCATTGCATAGATTTTCTGGGCAAAGTAGGCGACTCCGAGTACTAGTGTCCCGAGGATCGTTGACATCACTACAAGTGTTCTACGGGCATTTTTGTACTCAGGTTTCTCAAATAGCCCAACGCCGTCGGAAATTGCCTCAAGACCAGTAAGCGAAGAACCTCCATTTGCAAAAGCGCGGAGCAGCATAAATATTGCAGTAGCACTTAAGAGTCCACGTTCTTCGCCTAGCGGAAGAGTTCCCGGAACATCGGTTTCAAGAGTTGGAAGCGTTCCGGTCACATCACGGTAGATACCAATTAAGAAAACGGTAAACATGGAGATCATGAAGAAATAAGTGGGAAGTGCGAAGATCTTTCCAGCCTCTTTAACTCCACGGAGGTTTCCAAAAGCCAATAAAAGAATAACTCCAGTAACCATCGGAAGCTTGAATGGCGCTAGTCCTGCGAACGCAGAGATAATTGCAGCAACGCCTGCAGCAGATTGGATAGCAAGAGTCACTATGTAATCGATTATCAGTGCAACTGCCGCAAGCATTGCTGTGACCGTTCCGAAATTTTCGCGTGCCACTATGTAGGCCCCACCAAAGTGAACATATGTAGAAATTACATTTCGATAAGAAAGTGTGATAATTATGAGAATTACTAAGACCACAGCGGTCATTGGCAGCAAAAGCGAGAATGCCAATAGGCCAAATACCGGAATTAATCCAACAAGAATTTGCTCGGTGCCATATGCGCTAGAGGAGATGGGATCAGAAGAGAGAACTCCAAGTGCATATCGCTTTTTTAATCTTTGATGTCCCAGGGTATGTCGGTTAAGAGGCGAGCCGAGAAAGAACTTCTTTATTCGATAATTGAGCGGATCTGGCATGTGCGCTTGTTCAGCGAGCACTTTAGGAGAAGACGCATCATCGGACCAAGATTTAGCCATAGCAAAAAGAGATTGTACGCCTACTTGAATTAGGCTTCTGCGCCGGCTTTTGACTCCTTCCTCACAATTGCCTTCCAATCGAGGGATTCCAATGCAGTACTAAGTGACTGTTTAAACCACTTCGGCCAGGATTAATGTAGAGATGGAACTATTTTGAGAAAACAATTGTTCGATTTCCAACAATGAATATTCGATCTTCAGCATAAAGTTTTACTGCGTTAGAGAGTACGCGCCGTTCAATATCTCGCCCAATGGCAACAAAATCTTCCGGACTTGCGGCGTGATTAACTCGTGTCACATCTTGTTCAATGATGGGCCCTTCATCAAGGTCAGAAGTTACGAAGTGCGCCGTAGCTCCAATTACTTTCACGCCTTTGTCATGAGCTTGGTGATAGGGGCGGGCACCCTTGAAACCAGGAAGAAAAGAGTGATGGATATTGATGATGCGATCTGCGAAACTTCTACAGAAATCGGGTGAGAGTATTTGCATGTATCTGGCAAGGATTAGGAAATCAATATTGTGCGCCTTGGTCAATCCTTCGATTTCTTTCTCCACTACTTCTTTAGATGATTTCTTGTTATCAAGATGAACGAAGGGAATTCCATGTGATTCAACCAACGGCTTAAGGTCCTCGTGATTTCCTACTACAACTGGAAAATCAGCTGGCATCTCCTTAAGGTCACGTAGGTATAGAAGGTCGCGTAGACAATGACTTGCCTTAGTTACAAGTATCAACGCTCGTTTAGCTTGGTTGGCATCACGGACGTGCAGTGTTGGATTGAACTGGGAGAGTAGAGCCGAGAGGCTAGTTTTCGCATCCGCAAGGCGGCCACTGATTTCAAAGCGGGTTCGCATCACAAAGGTATTTGTGATCGAATCGGTGAACTGTTGGTTCTCCAAGATATTGCCATTGATCTCTAGGACGGCAGAGGTCAAGGCATTAACGATGCCGCTTCGATCTTCACATTGAAGGGTGGCGAGGATTTCCACTCACCTAGTCTAAGTGTTACGAGCTAGTGGTTGATCTTGAGTTTTTGGAGCGCTTTGGGTGCCCACCAATTCCAATCACCAAAGAGTCGCATCAAGCCAGGAACTAGGAATGCCCGGACTAAGGTCGCATCCAAGAGAATTGCGAAGGCGATTCCAAATCCCATGGTCTTGATGGAGGTTACGCCACTGATGATAAATGCTGCGAATACGACTGCAAGAATCATCGCAGCTGCAGTGATGATTCGCGCTGATTTTTGAAGACCTAGCGCGACTGATTCAATATTTGAACGACCAGCATCATGTTCTTCTTTGATTCGAGAGAGAAGAAATACTTCGTAGTCCATCGAAAGTCCGAATGCGACAACCGCGACTAGAACAAGAGTGCTTGTGTCGAGCGCTCCGGTATTTATGAAATCACCAGTGAGGAAGTCCAAATTTCCATCGATAAAGACCCAAGTCAAAACTCCCATTGTTGCTGCGAGGGAAAGGAAGTTGAGAACTATCGCTTTGATTGGAAGAAGTACTGAGCCAGTAAAGAGGAAGAGGAGGATTAGAACAGTGATGGTGATCCATAAGAGCACCCATGGAAGCATTTCTGCAATCGCATCTTGAGTATCGGCGTAATCCGCAGCGACTCCGCCTACAAGAACTTCTAATGGTGACTCAATCGCTCTAATCTCATTAATGAGAGCTTGAGCCTCGGGAGTACGTGGCGCCATCGAGTGAATTGCGACTAGTCGAACATCTTCACCCTTAACTTCTGGCGTACCAACGCGAACAATCTCAGCTAATTGGCCAATTTGAAGCGCGTAAGTATTTACATCTTCGACGCTTCTTGCTCCCTCGGGGAAGATAATTTCTATGGGATTTCCTTCTTGGCCCGGGAACTTCTCTTGGATGAAGGCAGAGGCTTGGTAGGCAGGATCACTTGCGGGTAGCACGCGGGAATCAACTTGAGAGAACTTCACATTTGTAAGTGGGGCAATCATCAAACCAAGAAGAAGAAGTGAGAATGCAACAACTGGAACTGGTCTGCGCATGACAAACCTCGAGAGACGAGCCCAGCCGCCATCCTCTTTAGGATTCAGTCCGTTCTTCCGTACAACGCCTTTGTTTACCTTCTCACCCAGCATCATCAATAGCGCAGGAAGTGGAATTAACGCTCCCACTACGGCGAGGGCAACAACTATTGCTCCGGCATAGCCCATTGATTTGAGGAAGTTCATCGGAAAGAAAGTGAGCGAAACCAGGGTGAGCACAACTGTCAGGCCGGAGTAGAACACGGTCTTACCGGCGCTTCTCATCGTGTTAACGATCGCGTCTTCACGACTTATGCCACGACGTAATTCTTCTCTAAATCTATTTACTATTAAGAGGGCGTAATCAATTCCTAATCCGAGGCCCAATCCGGTGGTTAAGTTCAGCGCAAAAATACTTACATCAGTGATAAGTGTAAGTAAATATAGACCAAAGAAGGTGCCTAAGATTGCAGTTACACCAATGATGAGTGGCATAGCGGAAGCTACAAGCGCACCGAAGACTAAAACGAGCAAGATAAAAGTGATTGGAATCGAGATTGCTTCGGAGAGCTTTAAGTCATCTTGAATTCTTCCATTTATAGCATTTGCGAATACGGCACCACCAGAGACTCGAATTCGCTGATCCTGATATTCGCCTTCATACTTATCTTGGTAATAGCCACCTAGTGAATCGATTTCCGTAAAGTCTTCAGATTTGAGATAGATGAAGATGTAAGCAGCGGTTCCATCGGTGCTCTTAAAGGCGGGGTTCCTTCCTGTGCTCCAATAAGAAAGTACGTTCTCAGCGCTTGGCTCGGCACGTAACTCACTTTCAAGTGCGGCAGCAGCTACGAGAGTTGCTTCGGTATCAACGGAACCAGCTGAAGACTCAAGTGCAATTACAACGGCAGGGTCCTTAACGCCAAAGGTATCTTCGAGGTACTCCCAAACTTTTGCCGAGTCACTATTCGGGTCCGAGTAGCCACCGGAGTCGAACCTTGAGAAGACTTGAGTTCCAAGTGTTCCGAAAACAAGGACTGCGGTTATCGCGAGTAGGAAGATCGCCTTGCTCCGTCTA